>CAYMHN010000742.1:0-1974 GCA_964390235.1 uncultured Candidatus Competibacteraceae bacterium | reverse complement strand
TGGGCGAGGCGGTGTTGATCGAGGAAATGGTGACCGAAGGGGTCGCCGAACTGTTGCTAGCCGTCCGCCACGACCCCTGCGCTGGCGCCTGCCTGGTGATCGGCCTGGGCGGAGTGCTGGCCGAACTGCTGGATGATGTCGCCATCCTGCCGCTGCCGACCAGCGCCGAACGGATTGAACGGGCACTGGCTCGGCTGCGCGGCGCAAGGCTGCTGGACGGCTTCCGCGGTCGCCCGACGGCGGCCAGACCGGCCATCGTCCGCACCGCACTGGCCCTGCAAGCCCTCGCCCTGACCGAGGGCGAGCGGTTGGCGGAACTGGAGATCAATCCGCTGATCGTCGGCACCGATGATGCCGTGGCGGTGGATGCGGTGATGCAGCGGACAACGACAGGAAACCAACCATGACCGCCCCCCTGAAGCTCGAACGCCGCAGCGCCGTCCCGCACGAAGCGGTAGTCGTTGCCCTTGACGATCCGCCCTCCGCTCCTCCATAGTCGATCCGGATATCGTCACTGCGAATCAGACAGATGCGTGATGCCTCCTCGCTCGATCCCGAGACCCGCGCTGCGCTGAACGGCTTTCGGGACCTGCTGGCCAGGTGCTACGGCAAGCGCTTACGCGGTGTCGTGCTGTTCGGGTCGCGTGCCCGAGGCGACCACCGCCCGGACAGCGATGCCGACGTGGCGGTTTTCATCGACGACAGCGATGATCCGATCCGCGATCAGATGGACATGGCTGGCGAGGCGTATCATATCTTTCTCGACCAGGGGCTGCTGATCCAGCCCTGGGTGTTCAAGGGCAGGCCGGAACGACCGGACACCCGCCGCGCGGCCGCGAGAGGCTGGCGACCACTTCAATCGAGTGCCACGACTTCCAGACCCGGAATGCGCGCGAACTCCTCGCTGTCGGTGGTCAGGATCGCATGGCCGTGACACAGGGCGGTGGCGCCGATCAGCAGATCGTGGGCACCGATCATCTGTCCCTGGTTCAACAGGTCGGCGAACAGGCCGGCGTGGGTTCGGGCCACTTCGGTGGTCACCGGCAGCACCGGAAAGCGGGCCAGTAGCGCTTCGACGAATGCCGAGCGGCGCGCCCGTCGGGCGGCCCCATCGGCGCGATGCACCCCGACCAGCAATTCGGACACCGTGACCACGCTGATGAACGCTTCACCGTATGCCTGCCAGCGCGAGAAATCCGGGTGCCGGTCGCGCTCGGCCCGGATGAACACGTTGCTGTCCAGCACTAGGCCCACGGATCACGCTCCGCCGGTGATGCCTTGCGGTTCGCTTCGAGGTCGGCGGCAAAGGCTTCGGTATCGTCACCCAGCGATGGCAACTCGTCGAACAGCCGATTGAGTTCCCGGATCGGGACACCTCGGACGGATGGCTCGGGGGGTAACAGCCGGGCCACGACCTGGTTGCCGCGTTCCAGTTCGAAGCTGGCGCCCTGATAGAACACGCGGTTGAGCAGATCGGATAACCGCCGGCTGGCCTTGGTGACACTGATGCGTTCCATGGATACTATCTGATTATTTGATTATCCGATTATGCCGGATACGGTACCGGGAAGTCGAGAGGGCAATGGAAGAACCCACCCCGTCTCCAATACCCGCATGAAGTAAAACCGCAAACCGGCAGGATAGTCTCGACATCAACCAACTGCTAAAATTTTCCCAGTCCTGACCGATGCCAGCCCGCTGATCGCACTTTCCCGTGTCGGAGGACTCGACTGGCTCCGGAGTCTGTTCGGCACCGTATGGATGCCGCCGGAAGTACGGACCGAGGTGGTACTTCGCATCGCTCCCGAAGTGATCACCACGGTGCTGCGCCGCGTCGGGGAATGAGCTTGAGTTGCCGACGACGGACGGAATCCAGACAGGAAACCAACCATGACCGATTCTCTGAAACTCGAACGTCACGGCGCCGTTCTGGAAGTCACCCTGGACCGCCCCAAGGCCAATGCCATCGACGCC
>CAYMHN010000741.1:0-1979 GCA_964390235.1 uncultured Candidatus Competibacteraceae bacterium | reverse complement strand
GGCGCGGCTGGTCGGCGCTGGCCAGTGCCGCGGTCCTGGTGCTGGCGCTGTACCTGGTACTGGAGCAACGCTACACACCCCCACCGCCGTCCTCCGTGACCGTGTTGACCGATGCTGCTACCCGTCCCGCCTGGCTGATCCAGGTGAGCGGTGATCGAACCCGGCTCCAGGTCCAGACCCTGCGCCCGCAACCACGCGAGGCCGACCGCAGTTTCCAACTCTGGCTGCTGCTGGACGGGGAGCGTGGCCCGGTATCGCTGGGTCTGCTGCCGGCCAGCGGTCCGGCCGTATTGCGCCCGGGTCTTATCCCCAGCACCTTGCTGGCGGAAGGCATCGGACTAGCAGTCAGCCTGGAACCGGCTGGCGGCTCGCCCATCGCCCGACCGACCGGTCCGGTGCTCTACCAGGCCACCCTGGAGCCGATCTCACTATCCGACGGATCGTAAGGCCCGAGCCACCACGGCATCCAGATCGTGAATCCGTTCGGCTTCATGATCGGCATTCCAGGGCATGTCCATCATCAGGCTGGGAATCCCGGCCGCCTGGTAGCGGCGGATGTTGCTGGGATGATCGTCCACCGCCAGCACCACCTCACCCTCCGGCAGGGCTTCCAGCTTGTTGCCGCCCAGCGCCACCACGCGCAGATCGTGGTAGCGGATTCCGTGCGCGTCCAGCCAGTCCCGGGTCAGCATATCGGCGCGCGGGTGCCAGGCGCGGGCGGTGATGATGGTCAGCTCGAAACCCGACTCGGCCAGCACCAATGTGGCCTCGGCAGCACCCGGCTCCGGCTGGCAGTTCTCCAGGGCCCGCTCGCGGACCAGCAGTGCTTCCAGCTCGGGTTTGGCGATGGCGAAGTGCTGGCACAGATCGTAATGCGGCCAGTCGCGCCAGTGCCGGTCGATGCCGGTATTGGCCGCCAGCACCCGGTACAGCGACTCGCGCAGATTGGCCAGTACGTCGTCCAGGTCCAGCACGATGGTTGGCGTCATATCAGTGGTCTCGGTCGCGGGCAGCGGTCAATCTAGTGAAACCCGGCCCGGCTCGCAAGCTGAAATAAAACTAGGTCCGACACCGATGATGCCGTAGAATGGCGGTGTCCCGGCACTCTCCGGTCTCCGCCGGACTTTCGGTAGCCCCTTCCGGCTTACCTCGAAACCCATTCCCGATTCCGCCTATGACCGGTCCGGACCGAATGTCCGGATAGGCCAACACTTGAGTATTTCATTTGATGTCATTCGATTCCCTCGGCCTATCGGCCGAACTCCTTCGTGCGGTCGCCGAACAAGGTTACCGTGAACCGACCCCGGTCCAACACCAGGCCATACCCGCCATTCTCCAAGGCCGGGATATTCTGGCTGGCGCCCAGACCGGTACCGGCAAGACCGCCGGTTTCACCCTGCCCCTGTTGCAGCGCCTGAACGCCCAGCCACCGACTGGCGGACGCCGTCCGGTGCGGGCCCTGATTCTCACCCCGACCCGGGAACTGGCCGCCCAGGTCGGCGAAAGCGTGGCCACCTACGGCAAGCATCTGCCGCTACGCTCCACGGTGATCTTCGGCGGCGTGGGCATCAACCCGCAAATCGCCGCGCTGCGCCGGGGCGTGGACATTCTGGTGGCGACTCCCGGTCGCTTGCTCGATCACATCGGCCAGAAAACTCTGGATCTGTCGCGGGTCGAGATCCTGGTGCTGGACGAGGCCGATCGCATGCTGGACATGGGCTTCCTCCCCGATATCCGCAGAATCCTCGCGCTGCTGCCCAAGCAACGCCAGAATCTGCTGTTCTCGGCCACCTTCTCCGACGAGATCAAGCAGCTGGCCGACCGGCTGTTGAACTCGCCCGAGCACATCCAGGTGACCCCGCGCAATACCACCACCGAGCTGATCGCTCAGGTCGTGTACCCCGTGGACCGGGTGCGCAAGCGCGAACTGCTGTCGTTTCTGATCGGTTCCGGAAACTGGCGCCAGGTGCTGGTGTTCA
>CAYMHN010000740.1:0-1980 GCA_964390235.1 uncultured Candidatus Competibacteraceae bacterium | reverse complement strand
ACGCCAATCTGGAATCGGTGATGTGCCGCTCGCTGATCTCGATCGACTGGCAGGGCTATGTCTACGATTGCGATTTCAACCAGATGCTGCACATTCCGCTGGCGGCCACCGGTCGTCCGAAAACCCATATCCGCGATCTCGATCCGCAGTCGCCCGATGCCGGCGATATCGCGGTCGCCGATCACTGCTTCGGCTGCACCGCCGGCCAGGGCTCCAGTTGCGGTGGGGCGCTGAAGGCGGTCTGATGACGGTATAAGTCGTAGGGTGCGCACTGCGCACCGACCCTGATGGTGCGCGGTGCACACCCTACTGTTTGCCCTCCCGTCAGGGGAGTCGCGAATGATGCGGTTCGTTCCTCACCACATCCTACCGCCAACAGACAAGGGGCAAGAGCAGGTGAATTCTTTACCGGAAATCGCCTTACGTCAAAACCCCACCCCGATGTGCTTCCTATGCCATGACAATCGGGTACGGTCTGGCCAGAGGCTTGTAGCCTGCGGACCGATAATGGGCCTACCCGCCAAGGTCATCAGAAAACCGGCCGCGTTGGGTGCTGCCGACATCTGCGGTGAAGTGAGCACCTTGTAATCGTCATCAACACTCATCAGCCCCTCGTCGAAAGCCCAGTGACACAGTCGGCACAAGGCCATGCCGTTGCGGACGTCGTCATCCTGGAACTGGCTCCAGGGTTGGATATGGGCGGCTTCCACCACCGTATGCCCTTCGGGCGTCACGATGCGCACCCCGCAGAGCGCGCAACGATGATCGTAGCAATGCACCACGGCGCGTCGAAAGCCCTGATTTCTCACTGGGATGCTGTAGATGGTCTCCGGTTTGGCCACTTTGACTGGAACCCGGCTTTCAAGCTCCAGGCTGTATTGGTATGCCTGCTGCTGGATACCGATTTCAGCCAGCAGGAGACGACGCCCTTCTTCGGAAAAACAGCTCTCCAACAAGGTCTCGACAAGACGGGTCCGTGCCTGTGGCCGGTTCATCAGCAGGAACAGTTCTTCATCGAGTTTGGCGCCCAGGGCCAGTCTGCGCAGCTGCGGCACGGTTGTAACGGCGTTGATCGCCGCGGGGGTGATTTGCTGACCGGGAAGTGGTATCAGTTCCCAGAACGGTTCCGAATGCAGGTGCGAAAATGGGAAAGCGATGCTACTGGTTTTGTCGGCCGACATCAGGCTGCGCCAGTAGCTGGTGAACAGCTCGTTGAGTTCGGTCAGTTCGCCGGTGATGCTGATGAAGCGGCTGACGATTTGCCCGCGACCGACCATGTCCATCACCGCCAGTAGCAGAAACGGCTTGTGCGGTGCCCGGTTCTTGGTCGTCACCGGAAAGCTCCGCCCCGGTGCGCGGACGAGTCGGGCGAGTTGCTGGCAATAGCGATCGAGCGACATGGCGGCTTTACCAGTACCGCGCCTTGTCCGGCAGTACCCAGCGCACTCCCCCGCGCGGGTCCGGCAGATCGCCCCGGTACCTTGGAATCAGGTGTATGTGCAGATGTGGCACGGTCTGTCCGGCCGCTGGTCCGTCGTTGATACCGATATTGAAGTCATCGGGATTGAATTCGGTGGCAAGCCTGGCTTGTGCGCGATCGAGTAGCAGCAGCAGATCGGTACGTTCGCTGGCCGTGGTCTCGAAAAATGAACCGACATGCCGCCGACTGAGGATCAGCGTGTGTCCTGGCGAAACCGGAAATCCATCCCGGATGACCAGCGCCAGCGGCGTCTGATCGACGATGCGTTCGACAGCTGGATCACAAAAAGGGCAGGGATGGAGCATGCTTTGCCAAGTCGCGTCAGAACCCTCGATTCTGCATCCGGGGTATAAACCGCCTATCCTTACAGTCAAGTTCGATCATGATCGTAAAACCAGTCCAGAATGGCAAGGATCGTACCCTCCGACCTCTCGCGTCTGGCGCTAAGCGGTGCTCACCAGCCGGAGCTGGCGACGCTCGCCGTGCTGAAGGACGCGCTG
>CAYMHN010000739.1:0-1980 GCA_964390235.1 uncultured Candidatus Competibacteraceae bacterium | reverse complement strand
GCGGCCGGTGAACATGATGTTCCAGTCCTATGCGCTGTTCCCGCACATGACGGTGGAACAGAACATCGCCTTCGGTCTCAAGCAGGATCGGATACCCAAACCCGAGATCCAGCGGCGGGTCGCCGAGGTGGTGGAGATGGTGCAACTCGCCCCGTTCGTCAAGCGCAAGCCGCATCAGCTGTCCGGCGGCCAGCGCCAGCGAGTGGCGCTGGCCCGCGCCATCGTCAAACGGCCCAAGATGTTGTTGCTGGACGAGCCTCTGGGAGCGCTGGACAAGAAACTGCGCGAGCAGACCCAGTTCGAGCTGATGAATATCCAGGATGAACTGGGCATCACCTTCGTGATCGTCACCCATGACCAGGAAGAGGCGATGACGGTGGCCTCGCGGATCGCGGTAATGGATCAGGGCCGCATCCGGCAGGTGGCGCCTCCGGCCGAGGTCTACGAATACCCCAACTCGCGCTATGTCGCGGAATTCATCGGGGACGTCAATATTCTGGAGGGGCGAATCAGCGAATCGGGACGTGATCATGCCGAAATTCACGGTATCGAGGCGGGCTGTACCATCCACATCGATCATGGTGTCGACGTACCCGTCGGTACCACTGTATGGGTGGCGCTGCGTCCGGAAAAGTTGACCATCGCCAAGCAGCCGCCCGAGGATATCAGTGTCAATTGCATCCAGGGCGAAGTCTGGGATATCGGCTATGTCGGCAACCTGTCCATCTATCACGTGCGCCTGGCCAGCGGCAAGCAGGTGACTTCGGTACAGACCAACCAGTCCCGGCTGGTGGAACGCAGCATCACCTGGGAAGATCAGGTCTATCTCAGCTGGCGTCCCCAGGCCGGCATCGTCCTGACCGACTGAGCCGGAATCCGTGGCACGCCCCCGTATCGATTACGTCAGTGGTACGGTGGCCCAGACTGGCAGACTGGCCGGACTGCATGCCCGCTTGCTGCTGTTCGCCCCCTACCGCTGGCTGGTCTGGCTGCTGATCAAAGCGGGCCTGAACGGTCGCGCCCTGGTCATCCTGATCCCCTATGTTTGGCTGTTGTTGTTTTTTCTAGCACCATTCCTGATCGTGTTCAAGATCAGTTTCGCCGAGATCCGGATCGCGATTCCCCCTTACACGCCGATCTTCGAATGGGTGGATGGCCAATACCTGCGACTGATCCTGAATATCGAGAATTATCTGCTGCTGTGGCAGGATAATCTGTACTGGCGGGCCTATGTCAACAGCCTGCGCATCGCCGCGCTCAGCACCCTGCTGACCCTGCTGGTCGGTTACCCCATCGCCTACGCCATGGCCCGGGCTCCCAGCCAGTGGCGGCTGGTCCTGCTGATGCTGGTGATCCTGCCGTTCTGGACCTCGTTCCTGATCCGCGTCTATGCCTGGATGGGCATCCTGCGTCGCGAGGGTTATCTCAACCAGTTCCTGCAGTGGGCCGGTCTGCTCGACGAGCCCTTGTTGATCCTCAATACCGATCTGGCGGTGCTCATCGGCATTGTCTATTCCTATCTGCCGTTCATGGTACTGCCCTTGTACGCGAGTCTGGAGAAGATGGATTACTCGTTGCTGGAAGCGGCTACTGATCTCGGTTGCCAACCGCTCAAGGCGTTCTGGGTGATCACCGTGCCGCTGTCACTGCCAGGCATCATCGCCGGCTGCTTTCTGGTGTTCATTCCGGCGGTGGGTGAGTTCGTGATCCCCGATCTGCTGGGTGGTTCGGATACCCTGATGATCGGCCGGATACTGTGGGCGGAATTCTTCAGCAACCGCGACTGGCCGTTGTCCTCGGCGGTGGCGGTGATCCTGCTGCTGGTGCTGGTGATTCCGATCATGCTGTTCCAGCGCTTGCAGCAGCGCAATTCGGGATGAGTGCATGGACGGTCGCCTGAGCCGATTCAACATCCTGAGCCTGGTTCTGGGCATGGCGTTTCTGTATCTGCCGATCCTGCTGCTGGTCATCTACAGCTTC
>CAYMHN010000738.1:0-1982 GCA_964390235.1 uncultured Candidatus Competibacteraceae bacterium | reverse complement strand
GACCAGCGCCGGGATGAGGCTTCGAAGCGGGTACTCGCGCGCCTCGATGAGGGCGGTGAGCAGCGGGATCATGATCGCCCCGAAATGGGCGGCCCCGCAGGTGTCCTCCTGTGCCCTGCCGTGGAACAGGGCGGAATTGGCAAGTGCGGCGCCCGGCACGCTGACGCGCCGGCCGTCACACAACAGCGTCGCTCCCCCCGGAATCTGGCCGTCCATGGCGATGACCGCCTTGCGCGCAACGGGCGCGTAGGGCGTGCCATGTGAGCCGAGACCGATTCCGTAGCCATTGAGCAGACACGCCCGGGCCTTCTCCTCGACCTCGGCAGGCATGGCGCCAAGCGTCAGCCCTGCCGTGAATTCGGCAATCCTGTGGGTCAGGGTCAGGGTCATGCTTGTCTCCCTTCAGGTTCTTGCAGGCTCCGTCAACTCGTCACGCAGCATGCGCTTCAAGATCTTGCCCGATGGATTGCGCGGCAGCGTATCGCGCACGATGAGGTCACGCGGCACCTTGAAACCGGCCAGATGCTTGCGGCAATGGGCTTGCAGCGTTTCCAGTTCCAGGGTTTGGCCGGGTTTCGGGACGACCACGGCGACCGGCCGCTCGCCCCATTGGGAATCGGGCAGACCGATCACCGCCACCTCGCTGATCTCGGCCATGCCATAGATCACCCGCTCGACCTCCGAGGAGGCGATGTTTTCTCCGCCCGACAGGATCATGTCCTTCTTGCGGTCGGTGATGGTCAGGAAGCCGTCCTCGTCGATGAAGCCGATGTCGCCGGTGCGGAACCAGCCACCCGGAAAGAGGCTGCTTTCGGTCTTCTCCGGGTCCTTCCAGTAGCCGATGGTGACGTAAGGATTGCGGACGCAGATCTCGCCCTCCGCGCCGGCCGGCAGCGACGTGCCTTCCTCGTCGCGGATTTCCACCTCGCAGTGGGCAAGGGCCCGGCCCGTGGAGCCGATCTTGTCCAGTTCCATACCCGCCTCCATCAGAGTGTCGGCGCTGCAGGTTTCGGTCAAGCCGTAGCCGTCGATGTAGCGGCCGTTGGGGAACAGTTCGCGGAAGCTGCGGATGCGCTCCTCGGGCGTCTTCTCGCCGCCCCCGATGGCCCATTTCAGCGAAGAGCGATCGTAGCGCTCACGCTCCGGCCAGGCGAGCAGCCGGCCCGTCATGACCGGAGCGAACCAGGCGCAGGTGAGCCGCTCTCGCTCGATGGCCTCCAGCGCTTCCCTTTCATCGAACTCGCGCAGGATGCACATGGTGCCGCCGACCCAGAGCACCGCGGTGCCCGGCAGGTCGAAGGCGCCGACGTGATAGAGCGGCCCGACCACGAGAATGCGGTCGCTGGCGGTCAGCCCGAGGAAAATGATCTGGTCGATGTTCTTCCAGTAATAGTTCGAGTAGCTGTGCATCACGCCTTTCGGCCGATCCGTGGTGCCGGAGGTGTACATCAGCCGGAACAGGTCCTGCGGCGCGCGATAGCATGCCGGCGGAATCTCGCCCGCCGCCCCGGCGAGGGCCCGAACATCGCTCTGTTCGGCCTCGCCGATCAGCACGGTGTCGGGCAAGCCGCCCACGATAGGCTCGAACTCCTCGTCGGCGATCAGCAGACTGGCTTCCGAATTGTCCAGGATGTAGGCGACCTCATCCCGCGCCAGGCGATAGTTGATGGGCAGGAAGACCCCTCCCAGATGGCTGGTCGCGATGGCAGTCTCGATGAAGGCTGGCGAGTTCTTCATGAACACCGCCACGACATCGCCTTCGCGGATGCCCCGGGCGGCGAGCCAGGCGGCCAGCTGGCCGACGCGCTGCCAGAGCTCGGCAAAGGAAACATGCACGCCTTTGTAGATCAGCGCCGTGGCATCGGGGGTCAGCATCGTGCCCACCGGCATTTGTTTGGCGGCCACCACGGCATACCGCGTAGGAATCTCGACCTGCCGCTCGGGAATGCTGCTGACGGCCTGGTACACGCCGTAGCTGGCGA
>CAYMHN010000737.1:0-1986 GCA_964390235.1 uncultured Candidatus Competibacteraceae bacterium | reverse complement strand
GAAGCGGCAGCCCGGCGGCGGGTTCAGCAAATCGGGCGGGGTTCCGGGGATGGAAATCAGCTCGCGGCGCGCGCCTTCCAGGGTCGGGAAGGCATTGGTCAGACCCATGGTGTAGGGGTGCATGGGTTGGCGGAACACCTCGCGCACCGGCCCGGTCTCCATGATCCGGCCGCCGTACATCACCGCCACCCGGTCGCAGGTCTGCACTACCACGGAAATGTCATGGGTGATGAACAGCAGGGCCAGGCCGCGTTCCTGGCGCAATCGCACCAGCCGGGCCAGGATCTGTGACTGGGTAACGACATCCAAGGCCGTGGTCGGCTCGTCGGCGATCACCAGCTGCGGCTCCAGGGCCAGGGCCATGGCGATCACCGCGCGCTGCTTCATGCCGCCGCTCATCTCGTGCGGATAGGCGTCCAGCCGCTGCGGATCGATGCCGACCGCGCGGAACAGATCCTGGCAATGCTCCCGGGCCGCACGCCGCTCGATGTCGATATGCGCCTGCATGGCTTCGATGATCTGGTCGCCGATCCGATACACCGGGTCCAGGGCGTTCATCGCCGCCTGGGAAATCCAGGCGATCTCCTTCCAGCGCACCTTGCGCATGGATTCGTCGTCCAGCGGCACCAGGTCGCGCCCGGCGAACTCGATCGCGCCGCGCGGAATGCGACCATTGGGCGGCAGCAGCCGCAGCAAGGCCTTGGCCACGGTGGTCTTGCCGCAGCCGGACTCGCCCACCAGGCCCAGGGCCTCGCCGAGACGCAGGTCCAGATCGACCCCGTCGACCGCCTGCACCGGCCCGGCGCCGGTCAGGTAATGGATGGCCAGATCGCGGACCGACAGCAGGTTCCCGGCCATCAGCGGGTCCTCAGCCGGGGGTTGGCGACCAGCTCCAGCGAGCGCGAGATGAAGAATACCGACATCACCGTCAGCATGATGAACACCCCGGGCGGGATGTTCCACCACCAGGCGGTGCGCCAGGCGCCCGACAGCCGCGCATTGTGCAGAATCCCGCCCCAGGAGATCGATTGCGGCGGCCCGAGTCCCAGAAACGACAGCGTGGCCTCGGCGATGATCGCTACCCCGACGATGATGGCCAGCTCCAGAAACACCAGCGGCATCACATTCGGGAAGATGTGCAGATACATGATGCGCAGATCGGAAGCACCGGCCACCCGCGCCGCCTTGACGAACGGCCGTTCGCGCAGGCTCAGCACCTGGGAGCGGATCAGCCGCGCCACGGTGCGCCAAGTCAGCAGCGAGACGGCCAGGATCACTATGGTCAGGCTGGGGTCGAACAACAGCACCAGGATCAGCGCGAAGGGTTCGAAGGGGATACCGTACATGACATCCACCGTGCGCATCAGCACGGTCTCGGTGCGGCCCCGGAAATACCCGGCGATCAGACCCACGTTGGCGCCGATCAGCACCACCAGGGTGGCGCCCAGGAAACCGACCAGCAGCGCGATCCGCGAGCCGTAGACGTTCTGGCTGAACAGGTCGCGCCCCAGGTGATCGGTGCCGAACCAGTGTTCACCGCCAGGCGGTGCGAGCCGGTTGACGAAGCGGTCCGAGCCCAGCGCCATTACGGTATCGCCGCTGACGGCCAGTGCCCGCAGATGGCGTTCGCCCTCGGTGGGGGCCAGCCACCAGGCGTCACCGTCGAATTCGGCGATGATGGCATTGCGCCCGGCGGCGTAAGCCCGGCCCTGGTCATCGATCCAGCCGACTCGCAGGGCACGGGAATCGGGCGATGACTCGCCCAGCCAGCGCTCGCCGGCTCCGGGACGCCGCAGGATGGTGCCGCGCTCGCCCACCGCCAGGGCCGCACCGCCCGGCGCGATATGCAGATGATTCAGGCTGCGGGTGGAGGGCAGGCGTTCCAGGCTGACCGAAAGTGTCCGGGGATCGATGCGCAGGGCCAGGCCGCGGTCGCCCACCGCCAGCAGGCTGCGGTCGTGGTCGCGGGCGACGGCGTACAGGGCA
>CAYMHN010000736.1:0-1987 GCA_964390235.1 uncultured Candidatus Competibacteraceae bacterium | reverse complement strand
AGGCCGGATGACGGTCTGTAATATGAGCATCGAAGCGGGTGCCCGCTGCGGCATGGTGGCGGTCGATGACACCACCATCGAGTACCTGCGCGGCCGACCCCATGCCCCCGGAGAGGAACTGTGGGAGCGGGCGGTGGCTGCCTGGCGCGAACTGGTCAGCGACGACGATGCGGTATTCGATCGCGTGGTGACCCTGGCCGCCGCCGATATCGAACCGCAGGTCAGCTGGGGGACGTCTCCCGAAATGGTGGCCCCGGTCGGTGCCCGGGTACCGGATCCTGCGGCCGAGACCGACGCCAGCCGACGGCAGGGCATGCAGCGGGCGCTGGAGTACATGGATTTGCAGGCCGGCACGCCGATTACCGAAATCGCCCTGGATCGGGTGTTCATCGGCTCCTGCACCAATTCGCGGATCGAGGATCTGCGCGCGGCGGCGGCCGTGGTCAGGGGGCGTCGCGTGGCATCCAGCCTCAAGCAGGCCCTGGTGGTACCGGGTTCCGGCCTGGTCAAGGCCCAGGCCGAGGCCGAGGGCCTGGACCGGGTGTTCATCGACGCCGGTTTCGAATGGCGCGAGCCGGGCTGCTCCATGTGTCTGGCGATGAACGCCGATCGCCTGGAGTCGGGCGAGCGCTGCGCCTCGACCTCGAATCGCAATTTCGAGGGACGTCAGGGCGCCGGCGGGCGTACCCATCTGGTCAGCCCGACGATGGCGGCGGCGGCGGCGCTGGCCGGTCATTTCGTGGATGTGCGGGAGTTCAGCCAATGAAAGCCTTTACCCGACACGCCGGCATCGTGGTGCCGCTGGATCGCGCCAATGTCGACACCGATGCCATAATTCCCAAGCAGTTCCTGAAGTCGATCAAGCGCACTGGCTTCGGACCGAATCTGTTCGACGCCTGGCGTTATCTGGACAAGGGCGAACCGGACAGGGACAACAGCCGACGGCCGCTGAATTCCGATTTCGTGCTCAACCAGCCGCGTTACGCCGGGGCCAGCATCCTGCTGGCGCGCAACAACTTCGGCTGCGGCTCGTCGCGCGAACACGCGGTCTGGGCGCTGGATGACCACGGGATCCGCGCGGTGATCGCGCCGAGTTTCGCCGATATCTTCTTCAACAACTGCTACAAGAGCGGACTGCTGCCCATCGTGCTGGACGAGTCCGCGGTCGATCGACTGTTCGGCGAAATCGAGGCACGGGAAGGTTATCGCCTGAGCATCGATCTGGAACTGCAGCTGGTGTCGACCCCGTTCGGCGAGACCTTCGACTTCGAGGTCGAACCGTTCCGCAAGCACTGCTTGCTCAACGGACTGGACGACATCGGCCTGACCCTACAACACGCCGATGCGATCCGCGCTTACGAGCAGCGTCGCCGGCAAGCAGCGCCCTGGCTGTTCGGTGGAGCGGCCGGATGAGCAAAAGGATCCTGATTCTGCCTGGCGACGGTATCGGGCCGGAGATCACCGCCGAGGCGGTCAAGGTGCTGGAGGCGCTGCGTGACGGGCACAGCCTGGACGTCGAACTGGAACAGGGTCTGCTGGGCGGTGCCGCGGTGGACGCCACGGGCGAACCCCTGCCCGATGAGACCTTGGCGCAAGCCCGGGTCGCCGACGCCATTCTGATGGGTTCGGTCGGTGGTCCCGGGTGGGAGGGTATCGAGCGCGCCAAACGCCCGGAGCGCGGTTTGCTGAAGCTGCGCAGTACCCTGGGGCTATTCGCCAATTTGCGTCCAGCCATGCTCTATCCGCAGCTGACCGAGGCCTCCACCTTGCGTCCCGAAGTCGTCGGTGGACTGGACCTCATGATCGTGCGCGAGCTGACCGGCGGCATCTACTTCGGCCAGCCGCGCGGCATCGAGAACCGTGACGGGCAACGGGTCGGCTTCAACACCCTGGTCTACGCCGAGGCCGAGATCGAGCGCATCGTCCGGGCCGCTTGCGAGATCGCGCTCAAGCGTCAGGGGCGGCTGTGCTCGGTGGACAAGGCCAA
>CAYMHN010000735.1:0-1991 GCA_964390235.1 uncultured Candidatus Competibacteraceae bacterium | reverse complement strand
CCGAGGAACTTGCCATGGGCGCCGGACTGGATCACCAGCGTATCGCCAACCGGCATGGCCACCGGAATGGCATCGTGGGTATGTCCGCCGAGTATCACGTCGATGCCGCTGACCTGCCCGGCAAGCTTGTAGTCGGCGGAAAAACCGTTGTGGCTCAACAGCACGACCGCATCGACCTCATGCTGGGTGCGTAGCTCGTTTACGAAGCGCTGCAGACGATCTTCCTGGATGCCGAAGGTCAGGTCCTCAACCAGACGCAACGGATGAGAAATCGGGACATAGGGAAAAGCCTGCCCGATGACGCCGATCCTGGCACCGCCCATCTCCCGCACGACATAGGGCTTGAAAGCGTCGTCATACCATTCGCTGTCGCGGACGTTCTGGGCCAGGAACTGACCGTTGAAGAGCCCGCCGCCTTCCACATCGCCGAAATACTCGCGCACCGTGTCGGAGCCGTAGGTGAACTCCCAGTGGGCGGTAAAGATGTCCACCCCGAGCAGGTTGATCACCTCGAGCATGTCGCGGCCCCGGGTCCACAGCGCCGTTGCCGAGCCGTGCAAAGTGTCTCCGCCGTCCAGCAACAGGACGCGCCCCTGGCGCTGCTCGCGGATCTGTTTGACCAAGGTGGCGATCTGAGCATAGCCGCCGAAGCGGCCGAATCTCTGTGCAAGATCGACGAAGTCGATCGGAGTGAAGGCATGGGCTTCGAGGCTGCCGGCCGCGAAGCCGTAATGATTGAGCAGCGCCTCGCCGGTGATGAATGGCGAGTGCCCCGCCTCATCGCCCACACCGTATAGAGAATCGGGCTCGCGATAATGAACCGGCAGCAACGCTGCGTGAGTGTCGGTTACGTGCAGCAGGGTGACGTTGCCGAGCGACTGGAAGTCCGTGAGCGCATCCGGCATCAGTTCTTGTGCCAAACCGCGTCCGGTTATGAATTGCGAGCTTGCAGCGACGGCCATCAACGTGAGCAGATCGCGGCGCGTTACCTCCATGGCGCAAGGCTCCTCCGATGATTGACGCTGTGCCCCGTCAGAACCATGGCCTACTCTTGCGGCCCCAGCGCCCGCCGGCACGGGGGCCGCATAGAACGAGCCCCGTGCTTAGTGCCCGATCCCCGGGACGTTGAGCGGCTCGCCCTGGCCGATCGACGTCAGGTAAAGCTCGAGTTCCGCATACTCGACCGAGTCGCCGGGAATGAAGTTCATGCCCAGCGGCAGCATGCACCATTGGAAGCGCTTGCGGATGTCCCAGACCCGGTCAAAATTCGTACGGAACGTCGGGAAGTGATGGGTCAATGGAGCATCCACCTTGCCGAGAAGTCGTCCGCCCAGGAACATGCCGCCGCCTTTGCCAGGCGCCTCCACGTGGCAATCGGCGCAGGCGTGATTGCGCTGACCGACCCTCTTGTTGAACAGTTCCTCGCCACGAGCCAGCGCTGCTTGGGTCTCCGGATTGTCGAGGTCCAGATCGACGGGCATGCCGTTCGACTGCATCTTGATCAGCCCGGCCATGTGGATGTTGTCTTCGCCCTGGGCCGGATAGAGGTGTTCGCCAAGGGTCTCTTGCGCATGAGGCGCAAGGAAGTCCTCCAGCGACATCACGCGGCCGTAGTCGGCCACGTATTTCGGCCACTTGGTGGCAACGCCTGCCATGGACTGGACACCCCCCTCGTGGCAGGTGCCGCAGGAATTTCCATTCGCCGCCGGTTCATCCCAGCGCGCCTCCATGTCCTCCATCCGGACAACGGCAGGATTGTTGGTAGGATCCAGATTGTCTCCGAACCCGACCGAGACCGCCCGGGTGTAGGGATCGATATTCGGATCGTCCCGTTCAACCGGTTCGCCCTTCTGGGTTTCCAGAAAGGCCATCACGTGTACGATATCTTCCGGCGTGTAGCGGCCCGTCACCCCCCAAGGCGGCATGATTGAATCCGGAAAGATGACCCGGATGTCGTAGATCATCTGGTACAGTTCCTGGGGGTCGTGTTC
>CAYMHN010000734.1:0-1993 GCA_964390235.1 uncultured Candidatus Competibacteraceae bacterium | reverse complement strand
TTTGCAGACCCTGGATCTGTTCGTACTGCCCTCGCATCAGGAAGGGCTGTGCATCGCTGCCCTGGAAGCCATGGCCTGCGGCTGTCCGGTCATCTCGACCCGGTGCGGGGGACCGGAGGAGTTCGTCATCGATGATCGGACTGGCAGTCTGATAGAATCCGATCCGCATGCCCTGGCCGCGGCCATCGTCCGACTGGTCGAGCATCGCGACCACCGCCAGCGGTTGGCGCGTAACGCCCGTCACCTGGTCGAGGAGAACTATGGTCCCGACCGGGCCGCGGCAGTCTTCTGGCAAGCGTTCGAGGCGTATCGAGAAGCGAAATCCGCATGACCGAGCCATCCATCCTCATTACCGGCGGCGCCGGTTTCATCGGTGTCAACGCGGCTGTCCACTTCGCGCGCCAGGGCTGGCGGGTGATCGTGCTGGACAATCTGTCGCGCCGCGGTACCGGGGACAATCTGGATTGGCTGCGCCAGCAGGTGGCCATGGAATTCGAACAGGCCGATATTCGCGACGCCGCGGCCATGGACCGGATCATCGCGCACTGGCAACCCGAAGTGCTGCTGCATCTGGCCGCCCAGGTGGCGGTGACCACCTCGGTGGCCGATCCGCGCGAGGATTTCGAGATCAATGCGCTGGGCACGTTCAACCTACTGGAGGCGGTGCGCCAGCACAGTCCGGCGAGCTTCTTCATCAACGCCTCGACCAACAAGGTCTATGGCAAGATGGAATCGGTTGGCGTGATCGAGCGCGACGGCCGTTACGAGTACCGTGATCTGCCCGCCGGCGTGGCCGAAACCCAGCCGCTGGATTTCCACTCGCCCTATGGCTGTTCCAAGGGCGTGGCCGATCAGTACAGTATCGACTACGCGCGCATCTACGGGTTGAATACTGTCACCTTCCGCCAATCGTGTCTGGCTGCTGATCAGGCGGTGCTGACGCCGTTCGGTAACAAGCCGATCGCCGAACTCCGGGCGGGCGATATCGTTCACTCCGGCCATGGTTGGACTCGCGTACGCAAGGTGTGGAGAACCGGCGTC
Source organism: uncultured Candidatus Competibacteraceae bacterium (assembly GCA_964390235.1). Classification (GTDB taxonomy): domain Bacteria; phylum Pseudomonadota; class Gammaproteobacteria; order Competibacterales; family Competibacteraceae; genus CAYMHN01. Next base: position 952 of record CAYMHN010000734.1, on the reverse strand, counting down.
AAGCCGGTGCGGCGCTTGACCACCATGGGCGGTCTGTCGGTAACCCTGACCGATGACCATCGCATGATGCGTCCGCACGGCCTGTACCGCAACCGGGATTTCGGCTACGGGGATTTCCTGGCGACCTTGCCCGAGGCACGTTATGCGCCGCACTGGGAGCCGGTGGCTGATACCGTGCTCGACGCCGAGTCGTTCCTGCAAGCGGTGCATGACCGGACCAGCGACATGCGTTGCCGCAACGAAGCGGCGCGAATCGCCGAGCGGCTATTACCCCTGGGCGGGGACCGGTTACTGGCGATTGCCGAAGTCGTCGGGCGGTTGTGCGGTGACGGCAATTTGTCCATTCACCGGCGTCAAAATCGCAACAATCCCAGTTACTATGTCCAGCACTACGGTTCCCGTGACGAATTGGCGCAAGTGGCGCAGTGGCTGGCCTGGATCGGATTGCCCGCCAGTGGTGTCGTCGAAAGCACATCCTCTTCGACGCTACCCAGCGGGCACGTGATTAACGGCACGTCCTGTCGGATCCAGCAGCAGACCATTCCGGTGTGCACTCTGTTCGAGTTGCTGGGCGTGCCGGTCGGCGACAAGGTACGGGTCGACTACGAAGTGCCGCGCTGGGTCAGGAACGGGCATCGTCTGGTCAAGCGGGCATTTCTGCGGGGGCTGTTCGGTGCCGAACTGGGTCGCGTGTATGTGGATTCTTACATCGCCCCGTCGCTGGCCCAATCGAAGGATATCGATTACCTTGAGAGCGGCCGCCGTTGGGTGGAACAGCTCCGTGCCCTGCTTGCCGAGTTCGATATCGAAACATCCTGTTTTGAAGCCGCGCCGACGGCCTACAACCGGGGTACCACGGTGCAGATGACGATCCGCTTGCTCGGTGGTTATTCACTATACCCGAAGCTGGCTTCGATCGGCTATGGTTGCTCTCCTGCTCGATCGGGGCATC
>CAYMHN010000733.1:0-1996 GCA_964390235.1 uncultured Candidatus Competibacteraceae bacterium | reverse complement strand
AAGGTGGCCCAGATCGGCGTGCCCTTGCTGCTGTCGCGCTCCGGCCTGACCCAGATGGGTCTGGAAATGGCGCGGCTGACCGGCGTGACCCTGATCGGTCGCGCCAAGGGCCGGCACTTTCTGGTCTACCACGGCGCCGAGACCCTGGAGTTCGATGCGATCCCGCCGGCGCGGGTGGAACGCTGAATTGGTATTCTAAATTGTTAAAAATGGACCTTTCTTGCAGACCATTATTGCTTCCTAATCGAAACCACAAGGCCTTGTTCCCCTGACTGGAGGAGTCAACACCATGCGCTACCGACATATCACATCCGGCGCCGTTCTGGGTGCCGCGATACTGCTGGCCACCTCGACCGCGCAGGCCGAGACCCTGCGCCTGTTGACCTGGGGCACTTACGCACCCGAGGAGGTCATCGCCCTGTTCGAGGCCGAGCACCCCGACATCAAGGTCGAGGTGACCTTCTCCAATAACGAGGAGATGATCGCCAAGCTGCGGGCCACCGGCGGCTCCGGCTTCGACCTGGCCCAGCCCAGCCACGACCGCATCTACGCGGCGCAGCTGGAGCACAATATCTACAAGCCCATGGATCTGTCCAAGATCGACACCGAGGTCATGGACCCCAACCTGCTGGCCGGCGTCAAGGCCAATACCACGATAGACGGCGAGGTCTACGCAGTACCGCATCAGTGGGGCACTTCCGGCATCATGGTGGACAAGACCAAGGCCCCGGAGATCCGCAGTTGGGCGGACCTGTGCGATCCCGCCTATCAGGGCAGAACCTCGATGCGCCTGCGGCGGACCATACTGCTGGGCACTGCCTTCGCCATGGGCGAGGATCCCTTCGCCGCCTATAGCGACCTCGACAAGTACCAGCAGATCCTGGACCGAGTCGAGGAAAAGCTGATCGCCTGCAAGGACAACGTCAAGGCCTATTGGGTGGGTGGCGACGACCTCGCGGCCCTGATGCTGTCCGGCGAGGTGGTAGCCTCGGAGACCTGGGACTCCACCGCCTACCGCATCTATAACCAGAACCCGAATATCGTGTTCGTGCCGCCGGAGACCGGCGCCCTGGCCTGGATCGACACCTTCGCCCTGCCGCGCCGCGGCCAGGCGGACGAGGCCGCCTACAAGTGGATCAATTTCGTCCTGCGCCCGGAAATCGTGACCCTGATGTCGGCCAGCACCGGGGGCACCGCGGCGGTCAAGGGCGGGGTTGATCTGTTGCCGGACGACAAGAAAGCCGCCGTCCAGGCCGCGTTCACCGAGGCGGACATCGCCAATCTGAAGTTCTTCGCCAACATCCCCCCTGGCGTGGAGGACATGGAAGGCCGAACACTGGAGCGCATCCAGGCCGCCACCTCGAATTGATCGGCCCATCGATCGGCGCGGAGGGGCTCACGCCCCTCCGTCGCGTTTACGGTCCATCATGATTCATGATCTCGAGTGCGAGAAGCTGAGCAAGCGCTTCGGCAGCCTGGTCGCCGTGGACCAGGTCTCGCTCGCGATTCCCAGCGGTTCGTTCTTCTCGATTCTGGGTCCCTCGGGTTGCGGCAAGACCACTCTGATGCGCATGATCGCCGGCTTCGAGGAACCCACGGCGGGCGACATCCGCCTCAAGGGACGGTCGGTGCTGGCCACGCCACCGAACCGGCGCAACGTGAAGATGGTGTTCCAGCACCTGGCGCTGTTCCCGATGATGAATGTCGCCGAGAACATCGCCTACGGATTGCGTTGCCGGGGCGCCAGCAAGGCCGAGATCAAGCGCCGGGTCGGTGACGTGCTGGAACGCATCGGCCTGCCGGACGTCGGCCACAAGGAGATCCACCAGCTGTCCGGCGGCCAGAAGCAGCGCATCGCCATCGCGCGCTGCATGGTGCTGGACCCCGATGTGCTGTTGCTGGACGAGCCTCTGGGCGCGCTGGACCTGAAGCTGCGCGAGCGCATGAAGATCGAACTGAAACTGCTGCAACACCAGTTCGACACCACATTCTTGTA
>CAYMHN010000732.1:0-1996 GCA_964390235.1 uncultured Candidatus Competibacteraceae bacterium | reverse complement strand
CTCGAAACCCGGGTGGCCGAGGAAAACGCCGAGGCGGCCAATGTGGCGGCCGAGTTCGCCAGGGCCAATCTGCTCCGCATCCAGCGCTTGCGCGAGAATGGTCTGGTCTCGCAGGAGGCCTTGGAACAGGCGCAAGCCGAGGCGCGCCGCACCGAAGCCAATCTGCGCTCGTCCCGGTCGTCGGTGGAGGTGGCGCGCTACGAGCGCGAGGCGGCGCGTAGCGCGCAGGAGTATTCGGCGGCGATCGTGGCGGGTGAACCCACGGATGAGCATGTCATGCTGGCGGCCCCGATCGATGGCCGCGTGCTGCGCATTCACCAGCGCAGCGAGGACGTGGTCGAACCCGGCCGCCTGCTGCTGGAAATCGGCGATCCGCGGGAACTGGAGATCGCCGTCGACGTGCTGTCCAGCGACGCGGTGCGGATCGAACCCGGGCATCGGGTACTGCTACAGCGCTGGGGCGGGCCGGAAATTCTGGAGGGCAGGGTGCGGATCGTCGAACCCGTGGGCTTCACCAAGATCTCGGCCCTGGGCGTGGAGGAGCAGCGGGTGCTGGTGATCGTCGATCTGGTCTCGCCGCCCGAGCAGTGGCAGCGCCTGGGCGACGGTTATCGGGTCGAGGCCGGGTTCGTGGTCTGGGAGGACGATGAGGTGTTGCAAGTGCCGACCAGCGCCTTGCTGCGCAGTGGTGGCGGCTGGGCCGTATACCGGATCGAGAACGGACAGGCCCGGCTGCGGCCGGTCGAGATCGGCCAGCGCAGCGGCCTGCGGGTGCAGATCGTCGATGGGCTGACGGCGGGCGAGCAGGTGATCATCTACCCCAGCGATGTGGTGGCCGACGGGGTGGCGGTGATCGGGCGCAACGAGACCTGATTGCGCCAGTCAGGGGGATAGCACGGTCCCGAAACCCGCAAGCTGCCCGATCACATCCTCACTGGTAATGGCCCGGCGCATCGGCAGTCCGGCCGCGCGTAGCGCGTCCGCCACCCAGGTGTTGCAATTGTTGAACAGATGAAAACTGGCCAGCGCCGGGTAGAAATGACTGTCGAAATACAGCCCCGGCCCGATGGCCGGGGCGGGACGGCCGCCGCCGCGGTCATGGCTGGCGGCGATGAACTCGATCATGCGCTCCAACCCCTCCGCGCCGACGCGCACCTCGATGATCCCGCTGAACGGCAGCATCCGGGTCGGGTGATCATGCAGGCCCACGATATGTAGTACCGAGGGTCCGGGTGTCAGGACGGCGCGCAGCGCGGCCCGGGCCGACGGGTCGGGCGCCGGGTAGAACTCGCGATCCCCCCAGCCGACTTCCAGGTAGAGCGCATCGGGATAATTCGCGCTCTCCGGCCACCGTCCCTCGGGAATGTCTGTTCGCGGTACGGCGATACCGGTATGCCAGCCATGCTGGATCACGAACACCGTGCGCGCGGTCTCGTCGGGCGGTGGGGCATGGTTGACCGGGGTTGCGGTGCAGGCGCTGCCGAGCAGCAGGACCGACAGGGTCAGCAGGCTTGCCTTGAGGCGGGCATGACTGATGAGGATCATGCTACAACACCCTCCACCACGGCACGGCCAGCACATCGGGCGCGAGCCACTCGAGCATGCTGCCGGCGTGTAGCAACAGCCCCGCACGGGCCTGCTTGCCGTACTCGCTGCGGAAGGTGCGCAAGTGCGTCGCGTCGGCGAGCCGCGGACGACTGCTTGCCTTGACCTCGATGGGCAGGAGCCGCCCGCCCGCCTCGATCACGAAGTCCACCTCTTCGCCGATGGCCGTGCGCCAGTAGCACACTTCGGCGCGATCGAGGCGCGCGTCGCGCCAGGCCAGGAGATCGTGGAGGACGAGGTTCTCCAGATGGGCACCGCCGGGTTCGTCGCTCCCGCCGAGATGCAGCGCGACCCCCGTGTCACCCCAGTAGAGCTTCGGCGACTTGATGAGCCGCTTGGTGCGGTTCACGGCATACGCGGGCAGCCGCACCAACAGGTACGATATTTCCAG
>CAYMHN010000731.1:0-2002 GCA_964390235.1 uncultured Candidatus Competibacteraceae bacterium | reverse complement strand
CAATCACCTGACACGGAGTGGATTTTGGTGCCGGTCGATTGCGCCGTGCCAATGGCCGCCCACCAGGCGCCACCGTGCACCGCGATGTGGGTGACGGCGCAAAAGGTTTCGACGTTGTTGACGGTGGTGGGCCGATCCAGATAGCCGCGCTCCACCGGAAAAGGCGGTCGGATACGGGGCGTGCCGCGCTTGCCCTCCAACGACTCGATCAGCGCCGACTCTTCGCCGCAGACGTAGGCGCCGGCGCCGACATGGATGTCGATATCGAAGTCAAAATCGGGGCGGCCCAGGATCGACCGGCCCAGCAGGCCCTGCTGGCGGCGCCGCGCCAGCACCGATTGCAGCTGTTCCAGCAAATAGCCGTATTCGCCCCGCAGGTACATGAAGCCGCGCTGGGCGCCGACCGCGTAGGCGGCGATGGTCATGCCTTCAAACACGGTGTCGGCATAGCTGCTCAGCAGCACGCGGTCCTTGAAGGTGCCGGGCTCACCCTCGTCGGCGTTGCAGACGACGTAGTGCGTGTCACCGGCGGCATTGCGACAGAGTTGCCATTTGGTGCCGGTGGCGTAGCCGGCCCCGCCGCGACCGCGCAATTTGGCGTGTTTGATGTCATCGATCATGGCTTGTGGCCCGCGCGCCACGGCGGCCGCCAAACCCTGGCCCGGTGCCGGCTGTGACCCCAGTTTGACATCGGCCACGCGGATATGGTCATCCACGCGCGACCACTCGCTCGGCCACTGGGCCGCTGGCACTTGCTGTTCGATCAGCGCCGCCAGCTGTTCAATCCGCCCGGAGGTCAAACGAGTGAGCACCTGATGGTGGTTGATGAGGGCCGCCGGACCTTGTTCGCACAGTCCGGTGCAGGAGGTGGTGGAGACGCTGACGCGACCGTCAGCACGCATCTGATGGGGCCTCACCTGGAGCAGGCGGCACAGCTCGTGCAGCAGGGACTCGCTGCCGAGCATGCGGTCGGTGATATTGTCACTGAACAACACCCGGTAGGCGCCCACCGGTCGCGTGTGAAAGAAGCGATAGAAGCCGGCCACGCCTTCCACATGGGCCAGGGTCAGACCCAGTTCGCCGGCGATCACGCCCAGCAGATCCCGCGGCAGCCAGCCCGTTACATTTTGTGTCTCGCGCAGTATCTGCACCAGGCCATGTGGATCGCGCCCGTATCGGGAAAGCACCCCATCCAACGTCTCGTAGTCGATCTTCATGCTAGCCCTATCGCTTAAAAAATAAGAACGAGATGCACGCACCTTTAAAATGAATAAACTGCGACAGGTATATTCATCTGAACGGTCAAGGTCAATACCGTCGGCCCTGGCTTGGATCCTTCTCGGGCCAAGTGTGTCTGAATATCGTACCGTATTTTTTGCCTGCGTGCACCATCGAACAGACGGGATGTGACCTTGCGCACCAGGCTGGTACGAACTTGATCGCTGCACCGCCGATCAGCTCGATCCAATCCTGAATCACACCCACGCAAGGAGATAAACATGCAAATTAGAGTCGGTTTCGAGATGGAGTATGAGTGCCCCGGCCCGACGCCGATGATTCTGGCACTCAACATCCACTATTCGCGGGCGGCCGACTTGGTGCGCCCGGATCATCTCGTCACCAGCCCGGTGGTGCCGGTCACGCCCTACCGCGATCTGTTCGGCAACTGGTGCAGCCGCATCGTCGCGCCGCCGGGGCGATTCGTGCTGAGCACCGAGGCGCTGGTCCATGACACCGGCGCGCCCGATACCGTTGCGCCCGAGGCGACGCAGACGCCGGTCGAGCAGCTGCCCGAATCAGCGCTGGTCTATCTGCTGGGCAGCCGCTATTGCGAAACCGATCTGCTGAGCGACATCGCGTGGCAGCAGTTCGGCACCGGCCCGACCGGTTGGGCCCGGGTGCAGGCGATCTGCGACTTCGTTCACAAGCGCATCGAGTTCGGCTACCAGCACGCCCGGCGCACGCGCTCAGCCTGGGAGGCCTACAACGAAGGGCAGGGCGT
>CAYMHN010000730.1:0-2010 GCA_964390235.1 uncultured Candidatus Competibacteraceae bacterium | reverse complement strand
GCCGCCGCTCAGCGCGGCCTCGGAACCGATGAAGATCAGATCTCCGCCGCCGCGCCGCTTGAGGCCCGGCAGCAGGGCGCGGGTCACGCAGGCCTGGGCGGTGAAGTTGAGGTCCATCAGCGCGCCGATCTGGGCATAGGACAGCTCTTCCAGCGAGCCGAAGCGCGCCCGGCCGGCATTGAGTATCACTCCGTCGATCTCGGGATGGCACCGAACCAGTTCGTCCAGCCGCGCCGACAGGGCGGCGAGATCCGTCAGATCGATGGATTCGGCCTGGAAGTTCGACTCGCCTTCCAGGCCACTGGCCGAGAAATCCCTGGCTATCCCGATCACTCCATGCCCATCGGCCAGCAGCTTTCGGGAGATCGCCAGACCGATGCCACGGCTGGCGCCGGTGATCAGCAGGGTGCGTGGGTTCATCGCAGGTCGCAGGTGTGCATGAGATCCGTCGGGAGATACCGACGCAGTTCCTCGCGACAGAAGTCGTGCATGCTCCGCTCCTGCTCCAGGGGATAGGACACCAGTCCTTCACGCTCCTTCAGGCTTAGCGCGAACAGCGGCTCGTCCGGATACAGATGCTGGATGCGCTGGTAAAAGTCGCGCGGCAGCCGGAACGGCCCCAGGGTGACCGAATGCACCGCGCGCGGGTTCAGGCGCGCGAACACCGCCGCGAACAGCACCCGGTAATGGGTCTCGAAGTCGGCCAAATGAATCAGCGGATCGAAGCGCAGTCCGATCGGCCAGCCCTGTTCGGCCAGCGCCACCAGCGCCTCGATACGCCGTTCCAGACTGGGCGTCTTGTGTTCCAGGGCCGTGGCTATCGCGGCCGGGGTGAGACTGAAGGCGACGATCACATTGGCCAGCGGTTCGTGTGCCAGCAGGCCGCGGATCTGGGTGCTCTTGGTGCGCAGTTCCAGCCAGGCCCGCGGGCGGCGCTCGAAGAACGGCAGCAGATCCGCCACATAGCCGCTGACCGGTTCCAGGGCCAGACTGTCGCAGTCGTAACCCGAGAAAAAGCAGGTGGTTTCTCCAGGCATCGCTTGATCCAGTTCCTCGGCCATGGCCTGGTGGAAGTCGGCGTAGTTGACGAACAGCACGTAGTGGGCCGAGCGGTACATGCCTTGTAGAAAACAATACCGGCAATCGTAGACGCAGTTCAGCATGTGCGCCAGGTAGACATTGCGATCCGCGCCTATGCCATAGCCGGGTGGGGTGGGCAGGATCAGCTTGCCGTGCTTGCGGGCCAGGATCAGCGATGGGCGGCGTTTCTGCAAGCGGAAGTTCTGCGCCGTGCGATTGAACACCTCGCCATAGCGCTCGACGGGAATCTGTGGCCGGTCGCGAAACCGCCGACGCAAGCGCAGGGTCAGCGGATGCTCGGCGACCTCGCGCTCGTAGTACAGCGCGCCGATCATGGTTCCAGCGTCAAGGTTGCGGCCGTCAACCGTTCGCGCAGCCGGTGCAGCAGTTCCCGGCCACGGGTGCAGCCGTCGAACGGCAGTTCCCGTCCCGGCAGCAGCAACCGATGTCGGCGTAGCAGTTCGCCCAGCTCCAGGGTCTCGGCGTGCGAGAAACGCCAGCGCGCGCGGGCCTCGGCGAAACCGTCCGGCACCGGGTCGTGCAACTCCTCGGCCAGTGGATGCAGGCGTTCCAGCAGTTCGAACACGTAATCGACTCGCTCGGCGATCAGTCCGCTGACATCGGACTTGCTCAAGCGCTCGGCGAGCTGCTCACGGTTATCGGAGACGATCTTCAGCGTCTGCACCAGTTCGCCGCTGGCGAAGCGGCGGGCGGTACTGAAAAATCCGGCGGCTTCCATGTCGTACAGTGCGTCCTCCGGGTAAGCGGTCTCCGGACGATCCACGGTGATCAGCGCGGCCGTGGGGCAGGGCGGTTCGATGACCAGGGGCGGGTACCAGCGCCGGCCGCTGCCGGCGTCGTGGATGGCATGGGCCAGATGCGCCGAACCGATCTCGTGCGTGCGATGCCCGGCGATACCGATGTTCAGCC
>CAYMHN010000729.1:0-2013 GCA_964390235.1 uncultured Candidatus Competibacteraceae bacterium | reverse complement strand
GACCATATATGCGCACCGCGCACCATCAAGGGTCGGTGCGCGGTGCGCACCCTACCGGCTTTGCGCCCGCCAATGGAAGCGAGCGGGAAGATTTTTCCAGGAAATCGCCTAAGCTGGTTTCCCTGGCCATAAATACCGCAGAGGAATCTTCTGATGCTGTTCCCGGCCGTGGGAGCGGCATTCCCGCCGCGCTTTGCTATGCTTATCCGCAGGGCCGCGCAAGCCCGTCCCCGGAGCATCGGTTTATGACGCTGACCATCACGACCAATACCGGTACCATGCCGACCCCGACGGTTGTCACCCCCACCGCCCTGGCGACCAAAGTCAGGGAGATCGGAGGCGCCAATCCCGAACTGGCCCTGTTCTTCTACGGCAGCGCTGCCAAGTGGAAGGCGATCTACGACGCCAACCGGAGCGTCATCGGTGCCAATCCGAACCTGATCCGGGTCGGCCAGAGGCTGACCATTCCCAAGACCCCGTGAGCCATTGATTCCGTGAGTCAGTGGCCCGAATCGGGCCGGGACGAAACGGCTCTGCGACTGTTTCTCAGCCATGCCGGTGTCGATGGCGCCCATGTCCGCGGCGTGGCGGAGATTCTGGAAGCCACCCACGGGATCGAGCTGGTCCGGGACAGGAACGACAGCGGCTGGGGCGACAACTGGCGGGAAGCGCTGGACGAGGCCTTGCGCGGCTGCGACGTGTTCCTGCTGCTGGTCGGTTCCGGCGAGCTGCGCGACTGGACCCTGGCCGAAACCAGCAGGGCGTTGGGCCGCCATTTCGGCGCCGTGGAGGGTCGCGAACGGCTGCTGATATTGCCGCTGTTGCTGCCGGAGACGGGGCCGGCCCCCCTGCCGCCGTTTCTGCGCCTGTTCCCGGCCGAGATCTGGCCCGCTGAATTCCCGCTCGACGACGCCCCGGAGGTGATCACCCGCTGGGTGCTGCCGAGGCTGCGAGACCGCTTCGAACGCAGTCAGACCAGCCGTATGTTACCGGCGCTGGAACCGCAGGACGGCGACCAGCCGTTCCGGGGGCTGGTTGCTTATGGCAAGGACGATGCCCGGTTCTTCCTCGGCCGCCAGCAGGACACCGCCGAACTGCTGACCCGCCTGGGCTGGACCGAAGGCGGTCGCCGCAGGCGCTGGTTGCAGATCGAGGGCGAGAGTGGCAGCGGCAAGTCCTCGCTGATCCATGCCGGTCTGTTGCCGGCCATCGAGCAGGGCTGGCGCGGATTCGGCAAGAATGCCTGCGCCATTTTGCAGCCGCTGCGGCCGCGCGACGATGTACTCCATGAACTCGCGGTCATCCTGCATGCCGAATTCTCGGGACGGGTCACGATCGACGATATCGAGCATCGCTTGATCACGACCGGCGATGATACCCTGTCCAATCTGCTGACGGCACTGCGCCGATACAAGGCCGGCGAGGAGCAGAAACTCCCCGTCCTGATTCTGGTGATCGATCAGTTCGAGGAACTGCTCACGGTCCAGGGCGATCCCCGCAGAACCCGGCTGTTCGATCGCCTGCTGGCCAAGGCCCTGAAGGACGAGATCGCCGGCCTGTATCTGATTACCGGGGTGCGCAGCGATCTGCTCGATTTCGATCCTCTGCCCGACCTCCAGCAGTGCCTCAACGAACGGGGCACGCGCTACCAGCTCAATCGGTTCAATGAACGGCAGTTGCGCGAGATCCTCTTCGCCCTGCCGGCGGCCCTGGGCGTGGAATGGGGCGACCCGGAGCTGCCGCGAGAGATCCTGACCCGGGCGCTGGAAGAATCCGCGCCCTTGCCGACGGTGCAGTTCATCCTCGGTGTTCTGTGGGAGCAACGCGAGAACGGGCGACTGCTGCGCCGACATTTCGACCCCCACGGTTCGCTGAGCGAGGCCCTGGGCAACGCCGCCGATCAACTGCTGCAAGGGCCGGGTGGCAGGAGCAACGCCCTCAATCTGCTGCTGGAACTCACCGTGGAGCGGGGCGACGAGGGGTTCGCGCGCCGGCCGCTGGTGTACCCGGAGG
>CAYMHN010000728.1:0-2015 GCA_964390235.1 uncultured Candidatus Competibacteraceae bacterium | reverse complement strand
ATGTCGCGCCAGGCGATGGCCTGGACACCGGATCGCGCATGGCTCTCGTCGCCGCCGTAGATCAGCCAGGGCCGCAGGGCCGCATCCCCGGCAAACCGGGTGGATTTCCGGCCGGCGCGCAGGTAATCGGTAGTGAGCGTCTTGCCCGCCTTGATCTCGATGGTTTGCAGCCGATCGCCCTGTTCGAACAGCAGGTCCGCTTCGAGCCCGTTGTTGTCGCGCCAGAAGTACAAATCCGCCGGCAAGCCCCGGTGGTAGCGGGCCTTGACGAATTCGCCGACGACCAGGGTTTCGAACAGCGCGCCGCGTAGCGGATGCAGGGCCAGCACCTCGCTGGCGCGTATGCCCAGCAGCCAGCAGGCCAGTCCGATATCGACCAGATACAGCTTGGGGGTCTTGACCAGGCGCTTGCCGAAGTTGCGGTGATAGGGCGGCAGGAGAAACACCAGGTCGCTGGATTCCAGTACCGACAGCCAGGCGCGCGCCGTGCTGTGGGCGATCCCCGTCTCGCCGGCCAGCGCGCCGAGGTTGAGCAGCTGCCCGGTCCGCCCCGCGCACAGGCGCAGGAACCGCTGAAAGGCGGACAAATCCTGAATGTTCAGAACCTGCCGCACATCGCGCTCGATATAGGTCGCCACATAGCTGGCGAACCAGTCCTCCGGCGTCACCGGCTGGGTATGCAGCGGTGGGTAACCGCCCAGCCGCAGCAGATCGTCCAGCCCGGTATCCCGCAACCGGCCGGCGGGCAGTTCGTTCAGCGCCAGCGGCAGCAGGCGGGTCAGTCCGACGCGGCCGGCCAGGGATTGACTGACACCGGACAGCAGGCCGAATTGCTGCGAGCCGGTCAGCACAAAGCGCCCGGGTTCGCGGTTTTCGTCCACCATCCCCTGCAAGAAGGAGAACAGATCGGGCCAGCGTTGCGCCTCATCGAACACGGCCCCGGCCTGGAAACGCGCCAGGAAACCGCGCGGGTCTTCGCGGGCGAATTCCCGCTCGATGGGGTCTTCCAGGCTGACATAGGTCTTGTCCGCGAACAGGTGCCGCACCAGGGTCGTCTTGCCCGACTGGCGGGGGCCGGTGACGGCGACGATCGGAAATGACCGGCTCAAGCGCTGTAAGCTGTGTGCAAGATCTCTGGCCAGCATTTTATACAAAAAGATTTTTGGATCGTCTGATTGTATAAGATTTTGCTGGTCCGCGGTATATTTGGTCGGCGTGAATCATCGGTATAGAATAGCGAACAGGCTATAGATCGCAGCGACGATGAACGAGGACGCACTGAAGGAATCGATCCGACGGGAATTGCCGGGTTGGTTGCGCACCGACCCGGAGCTACGCGCTTTCATCCTGGAGCTGACCCGCTCCGAGTATGCCAACCGGGCGGAAACCGGGGATCGGTTCTACGAGATGCTGGCCGAGCTGCGGCGCGACCGGGAAGAGCAGGCGCGCAAGTGGGACGAACAGAATCGTGAGCAGAACCGCAAGTGGGATGAAGTCCACGCCGAGTTGCAGCGCGACCGCGAGGAGCAGGCCCGCAAGTGGGACGAGAGTCGGCGGGAGTTCCAGCAGGTCCACGAAGAGATCATGGCCCAGGCCAAGAAATTCGACCGCTCCATCGGCGCGCTGGGTTCCCGCTGGGGGACGCAATCGGAGCGAGCGTTCCGCGACGCCCTGGCCGGGATACTGGAGGAAAGTTTCGGCGTCCAGGTGCTGCACGTCAACGAATTCGACGCAGCCGGCGAAGTATTCGGACGCCCCGATCAGGTCGAACTGGACGTGATCATCAGGAACGGCCTGCTGATCATCTGCGAGCTGAAATCCTCGATCGACAAACCGGGCATGTACAGCTTCGAGCGCAAGGCGCGCTTCTACGAACGCCGCCACGGACGCAAGGCCGACCGGCTGATCGTGATCTCGCCGATGATCGACGCCCGGGCGCGCAAGGTGGCACAGGAACTGAGCATCGAGACCTACAGCGACTCGATCGATGTCGAGACGCTGTAATCCGGCAATTC
>CAYMHN010000727.1:0-2019 GCA_964390235.1 uncultured Candidatus Competibacteraceae bacterium | reverse complement strand
GCTGGCGGTCCTCCCGCTCGGCTTCCGGAACCAGATCGAGCTTGGTCAGCACCAGCCAGCGTTCCTGGTCGGCCAGGGTTTGGTTGTAGTTGGCCAGTTCCCGTTCCAGGGCCTGAACATCGGCTGCTGGATCGCCGCTATCGCTGTATGGTGACAGATCGACCAGGTGCAGCAGCAGCCGGGTACGGGCCAGATGCCTGAGAAACCGGATGCCCAGCCCGGCTCCCTCGGCGGCGCCCTCGATCAGGCCGGGGATGTCGGCCATGACGAAGCTGCGGGTCGGACCCAGGCTGATGACCCCCAGGTTGGGGTGCAGGGTGGTGAACGGATAGTCGGCGATCTTGGGCTGGGCGGCGGAAACCACGCTGAGCAGCGTGGACTTGCCGGCATTGGGCATGCCCAGCAGCCCGACGTCGGCCAGCAGCTTCAGCTCCAGGCGCAGGTTGCGCTGTTCGCCGGGGGTGCCCGGCTTGGACTGGCGCGGCGCCCGGTTGGTGCTGGATTTGTAGCGAGCGTTGCCGATCCCGTGAAAACCGCCCCGCGCGACCCGCAGGGTCTGGCCGGCGCTCACCAGATCGCCGATCAGTTCACTGGTATCGGCGTCGAATACCTGGGTGCCGACCGGTACCGGCAGATAACGATCCACGCCGCCGCGGCCAGTGCGGTTGGCCCCGGCGCCGTTCTTGCCGCGTTCGGCCCGGAACTGACGTTCATGGCGGTAATCGACCAGGGTGTTGAGATGCGGGTCGGCTTGCAGATAGACGCTGCCGCCGTCGCCGCCGTCGCCGCCGTCAGGCCCGCCGAAGGGAATGAATTTCTCGCGCCGGAAGCTGACGCAGCCGTTGCCGCCGGCACCGGCTTCCACGCGGATGGTGACTTCATCGACGAATTTCATGCTCGGACAAAAAAAGCCCCGCCAGCGGGGCTTTCTCGCGCCGCGGACCGGGAGGGCTCAGTTCACCGCCGGTCGTACGCTGACGTACTTGCGGTTGAGTGGTCCCTTGATTTCGAACACCACCTGGCCGTCCGCCTTGGCGAACAGGGTGTAATCCTTGCCGCAGCCGACATTGGTGCCGGGGTGGAACTTGGTGCCGCGCTGCCGGACCAGGATATTGCCGGCGCGCACCTGCTCGCCGCCGAAGCGCTTGACGCCCAGGCGCTTGGACTCCGAATCGCGACCGTTGCGGCTGCTGCCGCCCGCTTTCTTGTGTGCCATGTCGAATCCTCAGCCGGCCTGGATGCCGGTAATTTCAACCTCGGTAAAGTACTGGCGATGGCCCATCTGCTTGCGATGGTGCTTGCGCCGCCGGAACTTGACCACTTCGATCTTCTTGGCGCGACCGTGGCTGGTCACCGTGCCGGTCACCTTGCCGCCGTCGATGAACGGCGCGCCGATCGTCGTGTTCTCGCCGTCGGCGATCAGCAGCACCTGGTCGAACTCGACCGTAGCACCGGATTCCTGCGGCAGTTTCTCCACCTTGAGTTTCTGACCCTCGGCAACACGGTACTGCTTGCCTCCGGTCTTGATCACAGCGTACATTAGCGCGTGTCTCCCGCTATCTGAATGGGTTCCAACAAAGGGAGCCGATTCTAGCTGCTCGATGAATTGTGGTCAATCAAACCAACGCTGAACTGTCGCCACCGATGTTGTCACTGTCAACAATCCCGGTCAGCATTCGTCAGACTGCATGAACATGTCCGACCCCAGATTCACCGACATCGAGGCCATCCGCGCCCTGGTCGGCAGCGATACGCAGGCCGTCGACCGGCTGATCGGTACCCGCTTGCGTTCCGATGTCGTGCTGATCAATCAGCTCGGCGGTTACATCATCAACAGTGGCGGCAAGCGCCTGCGGCCGCTGGTCGTGCTGCTGGCGGCGCGCGCCTGCGGCTACGCCGGCCACGGCCATGTCGCGGTCGCCGCCATCATCGAATTCATCCATACGGCCACCTTGCTGCACGATGACGTGGTGGACGAATCCGACCGGCGGCGGGGACGGGATACCGCCAACGCCGTCT
>CAYMHN010000726.1:0-2022 GCA_964390235.1 uncultured Candidatus Competibacteraceae bacterium | reverse complement strand
GGCGTCGGATGCCGTGGTGCTTGCAGGCAACGCAACCACCCGCGACAGATTGGGATACTCCGCAGTCTTGTGCGGGATCGCCATGGCCGCGACGAAATGAGCCTGGAAGGCCGGTTCGATGGCGGTTTCGACTTTCTCCACCCGGCGCACCACGTCCTCGATTTCGGCCCGGGTCTTCTTGTCCAGCAGCGCGATACGCGCCCCGGTGCCGGCGGCGTTGCCCGCGGAGCTGACCTCGTTCAGGTCGCAGTCGGGAATCAGCCCCAGCACCATCGCGTACTTGACGTCGATATGGGCACCGAAGGCGCCGGCCAGGCGGATACGCTCGACCTGCTCCACCCCCATGCGATCCATCAGCAGACGCACCCCGGCGTACAGCGCGGCCTTGGCTAGCTGAATGGCGCGCACATCGTTCTGGGTGATATGCAGCTTGATCTCGCCATCGTGCAGGACATAGGCATGGGTCCGGCCGGAAGCGACGATGCGTGAACTGCGCTCCGCCAGACTGCCGTTGAATACCCCATCCTGATTGATGATGCCGGCCAGGAACAGCTCGGCCATTACCTCGATGATGCCGGAGCCGCAGATGCCGGTGATCCCGACACCCTGCACGGCCTCTTCGAAGCCGGGCTCGTTGGACCACAGATCGCAGCCGATCACCTTGAACCGGGGTTCCAGGGTCTCGGGATCGATCCGCACCCGCTCCACCGCACCCGGCGCGGCACGCTGACCGCAGGAGATCTGCGCCCCCTCGAAAGCCGGTCCGGTCGGGCTGGAGGCCGCCAGCAAGCGATGCCGGTTGCCCAGAACGATCTCGGCATTGGTGCCCACATCGACGATCAGCTCCAGCTTCTCGGACAGATGCGGCGCTTCCGACAGAATCACGCCCGCGGTATCGGCGCCGACGTGGCCGGCGATGCAGGGCAGCACATAGATGCGCGCATTGGGATGGATGTAGAGATCGATCTCGGTGGCCCAGAGCGAGCTGATCGCGCCCCCGGTGGACAGGGCGAACGGTGCGCCGCCCAGCTCGATCGGATTGATGCCCAGCAACAGATGATGCATGATCGGGTTGCCGACAAACGTGGCCTCGATGATGTCGGTCACCCCGATGCCGGCCTCGGTCGCCACCTGGAAGGCCAGGTTGTTGATTGCCTCGCGTACCGCCCGGGTCATGTCCACTTCGCCACCCGGATTCATCATCACATAGGATACCCGGCTCATCAGATCCTCGCCGAAACGGATCTGCGGGTTCATCATTCCGGCCGAAGCCAGCACCTCGCCGGTCTGCAGATCGCAGAGATGCGCGGCGACCGTGGTCGAACCGACATCCACCGCCATGCCGTAGACCTTGTCGCGGAACCCGGGCCAGACCGCGATGATCTTGTTGTCGTTGTGCACCGCCACGGTGACTTTCCACTCACCCTGACGCAAAGCACCTTGCAGTTCCTGGATCACCCGGATGTCGGCGAACAGATGGGTCAGTCGCCACTCGAACTCCAGCGCCTCCTCCAACCGGCGCAGATCGCTGGAGGGATCGTGCATATTCGGTTCCTGGACCTCGACGTAGTACAGCCGCACGATCGGGTCCAGCTCGATTTCGTGCACCTCGGCGCGCTTGCGCACCACCTGGCGATGCACCTGACTGTCGGGCGGCACGTCGATCACCGCATCGCCTAGCAGCATGGCCGAACAGCCCAGCCGCCGGCCGGGCTTCAGCGGGCCGTGCTCGCGCTCCCGGGCATGCTCGGTCTCGCTGACCGGAGACAGGTTCTCGGTGCGCGAGGTAACGCCATGCTTGGCGAACTCACCGACGCTCTGGACGATCTGACAGCGGCCGCAGATGCCGCGCCCGCCGCAAACCGAGTCGATGTCCACCCCGAGCGCACGCGCCGCCTGCAGGATCGGCGTGCCGATGGGGAACCGCCCCCGCCGGCCGGAGGGGGTGAAGACCACCAGTGCATCGTGCGGAGCAGTCATGCTGTAGCCTTTGGTGAGGGGGATATCAGTCCTGCGGACGCC
>CAYMHN010000725.1:0-2027 GCA_964390235.1 uncultured Candidatus Competibacteraceae bacterium | reverse complement strand
GATGGAACTGCAGGCAGCGCGACAGCACGGTGACCGGCAGGCGCTGCGGATCGGTGGTGGCCAGGATGAACACCACATGCGGGGGCGGTTCTTCGAGCGTCTTGAGCAAGGCATTGAAACTGTGCCGCGACAACATGTGCACCTCGTCGATCAGGTACACCTTGTAGCGTCCCCGGGTGGGCGCGTACTGGACGTTGTCGAGCAGGTCGCGGGTATCCTCGACCTTGGTACGGGAGGCCGCGTCGATCTCGATCAGATCGACGAAACGACCCTGGTCGATGGACTCGCAGGACGAACACCGGCCGCAAGGCTCGGCGCTCACGCCCTCGGCGCAGTTCAGGGCCTTGGCGAAAATGCGGGCCACCGTGGTCTTGCCCACCCCGCGGGTGCCGGTGAGCAGCAGGGCATGGTGCAGTCGGCCGTCATTCAGCGCATGGCTGAGCGGCTGCACCACATGCTCCTGACCGACCAGCTCGCGGAAGTTGCGCGGGCGCCACTTGCGCGCCAGCACCTGATAGCTCATCGTGCCTGCTCCAGCCATTCGACGACCAGCGTGATGAGGGTGGCAACCCTCACCGGCCACACCCCGGCGCCCGATATTACTGCTGCCGCTGCTCCCTTCCGGGCCTGACGGGGTTCACAGCTGATCGTCGCGGGGGGACCGATAAGGGTCGCCATCGTACCTGAAAGCCGCAGCGACCGAGGTCGCCGCAAGGCCGCTGATTGACTGATGTTCAGTTGGCGGAGAGGGAGGGATTCGAACCCTCGGTACGCTCATCACGTACACTCACTTTCCAGGCGAGCCCGTTCGACCGCTCCGGCACCTCTCCAAAAAACCGTCAAAGGCGCGGCAGGTTAAACCAAACCCCGCCGCCGCGCAAGCCGGACTCCCTTACTCGAGACCGCGCATGGTCAGACGGATGCGACCCTGCCGGTCGATCTCCATGACCTTGACCTTGACCGTATCGCCCACGGAGACCTTATCGGTTACGCTCTCGACCCGCTCATCGGCCAGCTGCGAGATATGCACCATGCCATCACGACCCGGCAGCAGAGTGACGAAGGCGCCGAAGTCCATGATCCGGGCCACCTTGCCATGGTAGATCTGACCGACCTCGACATCGGCGGTAATCTCCTTGATCCGCCGCAAGGCCTCGTCGGCCGCGCTCTTGTCAGCCGCCGCGACGCTGATGACGCCGTCGTCGGAGATGTCGATGGTGGTGCCGGTCTCTTCGGTGATGGCACGGATGGTCACCCCGCCCTTGCCGATCACGTCGCGGATCTTGTCGGGATCGATGCGGGTGGTGAAGATGCGCGGTGCGTAGACCGACATGTCGCTGCGCGGCTTGTCGATGACGGCATTCATCTTTTCCAGGATATGCAGGCGTCCTTCCCGGGCCTGGGTCAGCGCGATCTCCATGATCTCGCGGGTGATGCCGTCAATCTTGATGTCCATCTGCAGCGCGGTTACGCCCTCGGCGCTGCCGGCCACTTTGAAATCCATATCGCCCAGATGATCCTCGTCACCGAGAATATCGGACAGCACGGCGAAGCGCTGGTCTTCCTTGATCAGCCCCATGGCGATACCGGCTACCGGCGCCCGCACCGGGACGCCCGCATCCATCAGCGCCAGGCTGGTGCCACAGACCGAGGCCATGGAGCTGGAACCATTGGATTCGGTGATCTCGGAGACCACCCGGATCACATAGGGGAAATCCTCTTCCGGCGGCAGCACCGCAGCAACCCCGCGCCGGGCCAGTCGGCCATGACCGATCTCGCGCCGCTTGGGCGTTCCGACCATGCCGGTCTCGCCCACGCAGTAAGGCGGGAAATTGTAGTGCAACATGAAGCGGTCGCGGTACTCGCCCTCGATCGCATCGATGATCTGGGCATCGCGGTTGGTACCCAGGGTGGCGGCCACGATGGCCTGGGTTTCGCCGCGGGTGAACAGCGCCGAACCGTGTACCCGGGGCAGCAGGCCGACCTGCACATCGATAACGGAAGGCGTCGTGTAGGGAAAGAGTGTA
>CAYMHN010000724.1:0-2027 GCA_964390235.1 uncultured Candidatus Competibacteraceae bacterium | reverse complement strand
CAATGACTTACCAGGCAATCGGGCCAAAATACCGGGGTTGGCTGACAAAGATGGGCTAACAATAGCAGCCCGGCTACGAAATGCCATGTTCGATGCGCGCCAATCTTGCCCCTGAACCTTGCGCCGCCGTACCGACCTGTCCGATGACCAGCGGTTACCGATGCCGGGGCTCGTACCAGGGGTTGATCAAGCCGCCGGAAATGCCGTCCGAACGGGTATGCCCGTCGGCGTCCCGGTAGTCCGGATGGGCACGCACGGCACTGGCCAGCGCGGCGACATCGGTATCGGTCATCACCAGGCGCTGGCCGAGGTCGATTTTCATGTTCCGGCCGAACACGATCTCCCGCGCCGCCGTGAAGATCGCATCCGAGGGTGGATGCTGCGATGCCCCGATGCGGGTGGAGCGGGCTGCGGCATAGAGGGTCTCGGCGATATAGGCGGTGACTTCCTGCACGGTACCGCTGGTCTGGAAGTGGTGATAGTCCATCAGCGCGTGGGTGACCTCGTGCACGATCATCGCCTGCTGCTGGATGGATTGGCTGCTGGTGTGGCTCAGATCCAGGGTCGGCGGCAAGGACAGGCGATTGCGTAGCGCGGTGTAGGCGGCTCCGATTCGGGAGTCACCCCCCGAGCGGCTCGCCGCCGCGACCTCGATGGCTCCCTGGCGAATCTTGTGACCGATCTCGCGATAGCCTTCCGGATCGACATGAAAGCTCTCGACATAGAAGTCCAGCCGATTCAGGCCGAACGCGATCGCTCCTTCCTCGGCAAGCAGAAAATCCGCTACCTGAGCGGCCAGTGCCGGATCGTTCGCCATGTCGTGCTCCTGACCGATCCCGATCGGTCCGTAGAGGATAACGGTTCTTTGCGAACCGCGTGGCACCCGATTCGACCGGTCCGGCATGAGCGCCTGGCCGGAGTGGGTGGCGGTCATCAGCGATCATCGGTTGATCATGGTTTGAAGTATAGGTGACCCGCGACGCGTTGGCTCGCTCCTGCCGTGAGTTACCCCGGAACTCGATCCCGGAGCGGGTCGGCCGCGATCTCGATCGGCACCGCTCGGATACCGCAGGCATGGCGCGTGGACCCGACCGAGCAAGCGCTGAACCGTTATCGCAGACCGGGTCGAAAATCATCCGAAATGTGATCCGGATCACAGCGCCACCCCTTCGGATCGGCAACAATCCGCCCACGGGAACCTCCGATCGACCGCCCCGCAAGGACGCACGGGCGCGGGGGTGTTTTCATCCCTGTTCGTACTACCCGGATGCATCGTCGAGGTTCCCCTCTTTTTCAACCCCGCACCGCCCCTCGCCTGAGGGCAATCCGCATCCAGCCTGCACCCGGTCCTCGACCCGGCCCGCTCCAGGGCATTCTCGAATGCCTTGCGGATAGCCACGGACTTGGTTTCCCCGGTTTCCGGGTCGGACTTCCCCGGAAAGCACAGCGGCGTATCCAGGCGCCGAACCTTGCCGTGTTCCTTCATCAGTTCCAGCGCCAGCCCTTTCAACGGCAAGCGGCGGCGGTCGCCGTTCTTGGTCCGTTCCAGGATGATGGCCCCGGCTTTCAGGTCCACTTGTCGCCATTCCAGGCTCAGCAGTTCGTTGTAGCGGGCGCCGGTCGATAGCGCCAGCACCACCGCCAGCCGAGGATACGGGGTCCGGCTTTGCTTGTAGCGGTCGATTGCATCCGCAAGGGTCTTGCGCTTGGCTTCGGCGGTCTTGAAGTGCCGACCTTCGCGGATGGCGGACTCGGTGGACGCGGCCCATTTGCGGGCATCGGTCAGCCGCTCGAAGCTGGCGGTTTGCGGCGGGTAGCCTTTCAGCCGTACTTGAACGCGGAAGGTTGTCTTGCCGGCCTTGTCTGTTCTACGCTGGATAGCAGCCATTGGTTCGACTCCATGAGTGTGCCATGGCGTGTTCTTGGCGTTTCAGATGCGGGAATTTTTGAGGTAAGCATTTGATTTAATTGATGGGCCGTGCAGGAGTCGAACCTGCGACCAACTGATTAAAAGTCAGCTGCTCTAC
>CAYMHN010000723.1:0-2032 GCA_964390235.1 uncultured Candidatus Competibacteraceae bacterium | reverse complement strand
GCCGAGTTGTGGCGCCGCGCCGCGGATCATCCGGCCACGGCGGACCCGCGGGCGGTGGCCGAGGCGCTGCGGGACAGCGTCCGCCACCATCTGCTGGCCGACGTGCCGGTCGGCGTGTTCCTGTCGGCCGGCATCGACTCCGGCTCCGTGGTCGGTCTGATGCGCGATGCCGGCCAGGACACCATCCGCAGCGTTACCCTGGGTTTCGCCGAGTTCGCCGGACAGGCGCGTGACGAGGTGCCGCTGGCCGAACGAATCGCTGCGCACCATGCCACCGAGCATCGGACCCGGCGGGTCGATCGGACCGAGTTCCGGGCCGACCTGCCCAAGATTCTGCAGGCCATGGATCAGCCCAGCATCGACGGGGTGAACACCTGGTTCGTGGCCAAGGCGGCCCGCGAGGCCGGCCTTAAAGTGGCGCTGTCCGGTGTCGGCGGCGACGAGTTGCTGGGTGGTTACCCCTCGTTTCGCGATATTCCGCGCTGGGTGCGCACGCTGGCGCTACCGGCCCGAGTACCCGGACTGGCGGCGCTGAACCGGCGCGCGGTGACCCTTGCCCGGCGTTGTGGATTGCCGGTCAACCCCAAGCTGGCCGGATTGTTGCGCCATGGCGGCAGCTACGCCGGGGCCTATCGCTTGCGCCGCGGTCTGTTTCTGCCCGAGGAACTGCCGGCCTTGCTACCACCGGATCTGCTCGAGGACGGTCTGGAACGGCTGGCCGAGCAGGACCCGGTGACCGCCGCGCTGACCCCCGGCCCCGGCACGCCGTATGCGCGGGTCGCCACCCTGGAAGCCAGCCTGTATCTGCGCAACCAGCTGCTGCGCGATACCGACTGGTCTGGCATGGCGCACTCGCTGGAAGTGCGCACCCCGCTGGTCGATATCGAACTGCTGCGCCGACTTGCCCCGCTGCTGGTCGCCCGACCTCCGGGCATCGGCAAGCAATGGCTGGCCCGCAGTCCACGCCGACCACTGCCTGAGGCCATTGCCCAACGCCCCAAGACCGGCTTCGAAACCCCGGTCGGCGACTGGTTGCAGCGAGAGACGGAGCTGCAAACCTGGCGCCGGATTCCGCTGCTGAACCGGCCTGGCACCCACTGGTCACGGCGCTGGGCGTATACGGTGTTGGATAATCATCTGGATGACGACAATCCGATTGCGGTCAATCGAGGGTGAACAGCGAGCGCCAGACCGACCGACCACGGGTGCTGGTCGCCACCATCGCGCCGCGTAGTGGCGGGGTGCCGCAGATGACGCGGTTTGTTACGGACTGCTTGCGGGCGCGGGGATTCGAACCCGTGCTCGCCTGGTATGAACCCTACAGCCGCAGGCCGGACCTGTCGGTCCCCGGTTTCCGACTCGGGTGGGGCAAGGTGGGACGGCATGGCGAGACGGTGCTGGATGGGTTGGCGGGGCATGCCATCGGCGCCTGGTTGCCGGAGCTGGAATTCACTCATTACTGGCCGACCCGGCATTGGCGTCGATTGATTGCCGATTGTACCCATCATCTGGCGATTTCCGGTACTGCCCTGGCGGGCTTGCCCTATGTAGTGACCGATACGCCCTGGTTGGGCTGGATAGCCAGTGATCTGCATGGCGACCGCAAGGACCGGGTGACGCGGTTTCCGCTCCATCGCCGGGCTCTGGATGCCGCGCTCAACGCCCCCGTGCTGCGCCATCTGGAACGCCGCGTGCTGCGTCATGGTCGGCTGCTGGCGCTGAGCCATTACACCCGGCGTGAACTGGACCGACTCGCTGGGCAGCCGGTGGTACGCGACATTCTACCCATGCCGGTCGATATCGAGCGGTTTCGTCCTGAGCCATCCCAGGTCGTCACCGGCCGGATCGGTTTCGTCGGTCGCTTCGCTGATCCGCGCAAGAACATCGATTTGTTGTTGCAGGCTTTGGCCTTGTGTCGATCATCGGGTTTGTCGGTGACTGCCGAACTGATCGGCGCCGAGGCACGCCCCGCATTGCTGGCTCGGTGTCGGATTCTGGGAGTGTCCGAGCAGGTGAGGTTCCTGCCGTATCA
>CAYMHN010000722.1:0-2034 GCA_964390235.1 uncultured Candidatus Competibacteraceae bacterium | reverse complement strand
GCATAGCGCTTCCGCAAGGTCTTCTTGGAATAGTCGCGCAACGTTTCAGTCACGAGCTTGCCGTATTCGTCGAGGTATTCGATGCGTTCCGCGATCACGAAGACTTCTTCTCCATGAATGTGATACTTGCGCGGCGGCTTTCCGCCCGGTGGAATCGTGATGTCGGGCATGGCAGGATCGACAATGATGTGTTCCTCTTCGCCAGGGTTCGGTGGGAGAGGGTCTTCTTGATCGCTTGGCGGCACGACGTTGTCAGGCGGCGCGACTGGATCGTTGTCCCCTGGTTCATAGATCTGGACCGGTTCGCCATCAAAATCCGGGTCGGCAAAATGGTTGGTGGCCTTTCGAAAGTCGATCAGCGTGAAATAATACTTCTTCGTGTCCTCATGCACGCGGGTGCCGCGGCCGACGATCTGCTTGAACTCGGTCATCGAGCCGACCTCGCGCTCCAGCACGATCAGCCGGCAAGTCTGGGCATCGACCCCGGTGGACAGCAGCCGCGAGGTGGTGACGAGGACCGGGTAGGGCGCTTCGGGGTCGATGAAGTTGCCGAGCTGGGCCTGGCCCTCGGCATCGTCTGATGCTCCTCGGGGCCGGTGATGGCCTGATACAGGCCGAGGTAGATTTCATACGCGGTATCGATGCGGTGCTTCCCGTCGATGGCGGCGCGCTCGATAGTTCCGGCGCGGGTGCCGAGCTTGGCCATGGCCGCGCCGAAGGGGCGGAAGTCGTTGACCATGGTCTGGTCGATCAGCACATTGCGGTCGGCCAGGAACAGGATGCGCTTCATCCGCCCGACCTTCCACAAGCGCCAGATGATCTGGAAGGCGGTGTAGGTCTTGCCGGTGCCGGTGGCCATGACCAGCAGCAGGCGCTTGCGGCCCCGGGCGACGGCCTGGATGGCGGCGTTGGGTGATGTACTTGGCGCGGACGTCCGTTTCGCCGAGTCTGTAGCTCACCGGTGCTCCCTGTTCGTGCTCCCGGGGTCAATGTACCGGCTTGCGGGTAATCGGGCAATCCACTTATCAAACCCTGGTCCGAGTTTGATACTCTGGCGGCAAGCGTGACGCCGAACGCGATTACCCTCGACGACCCTGATGCCGGTGGTCCCGGACCCTATGAGCGATCAACCAGACCTACCCGCCCCGGCCGAGCGCCGGTTTGCCGAATTGCAGGCATCCTTGCAGCCGATGTTCCAACGCCTGCTCTCCGATCCGCTGGCCCCGCGCACGGTTGTGGTCGTGCCCAGCCTCAGCCTGGACCCCGACGAACTCGGCAAGATTACCGGGGTGATGCACTACGAGGAACGC
Organism: uncultured Candidatus Competibacteraceae bacterium; assembly: GCA_964390235.1. Lineage (GTDB taxonomy): Bacteria > Pseudomonadota > Gammaproteobacteria > Competibacterales > Competibacteraceae > CAYMHN01. The sequence continues at coordinate 724 of CAYMHN010000722.1, read as the reverse complement.
ATGCTGTGCATGCTGCTGCTGTTGCGCTATCCGCGCACCCGCGTGGTCTTCGTCTCCAGCCAGCCGCTCGACGGGATGATTATCGACTACTATCTTCATCTGCTGCCGGGCGTGCCCAGCGGCCATGCTCGACGGCGCTTGTTCCTGTTCCACTGCCACGATGCGTCGCTGCGTCCGCTCAGTCGGAAGATCCTGGAACGGCCGCGCTTGCTGCAACGATTGCGCGAGTCCTTGACCGACCCCGCCGATACCCATATGGTGTGTTTTTGCGTCAGTCCCCTGGAGCGCAGCCTGGCGCTGGAACTGGGGATTCCCATTTACGGTTGCGATCCGGCGCTAAGCGACTTGGGCAGTAAAAGCGGCAGCCGCGAAGTGTTTCGCGCCGCGGGAATCGACCTGCCCGATGGATGCGAGCGCTTGCGCGATGAACACGATCTGGCGACCGCGCTGGAGGCCCTCAAGCGACGCAACCCGATGCTGAAACGCGCCGTGGTCAAGCTGAACGAGGGTTTTTCCGGCGAAGGCAACGCGGTTTTCGACTTCGCCGGCTGTCCCGACCAGGGGGAACTGCGCAACTGGATCGGGCATGCTCTGGCCGGGCGCTTGCGCTTCGAGGCCGCCAGCGAACAGTGGGACGGTTATCGCGCCAAATTCGCCGCCATGGGGGGCATCGCGGAATGTTTCGTGGAGGGCGGCGAGGTGCGCTCGCCTTCGGTGCAATGTC
>CAYMHN010000721.1:0-2036 GCA_964390235.1 uncultured Candidatus Competibacteraceae bacterium | reverse complement strand
GCGCCGCACCCCGCGCCACCAGATATGGCCAGCCACCAGACTCAGCGCCAACGGTGCCGCCACGCTACCGCTATGGATCAGTTTCAGCAGCTCGTCCAGGGTATTGCCGCCGGCCACCGAGGAATCGACCGGCAGGGCCAGCATGTCGCTCACGCTGCACTCCGCCGCCAGCAGCGAACCACCCGAGCTGAAGGTGACCTTCCACAGAGGTTCGGTCAGCAGTCCACGCATCTGGCTATTCTCGGCCAGGAAATAGAACCGGAACCGGCGTATCCCGTTGCGCAGGCCGGCCAATGCCAGGTGATTCAGCAACAATCGGGCCAGGCCCCGGGTCTGGAACTCGTCGATCACCGTGATCGCCACCTCGGCCACATCGCAATCCTCGGCCAGACGGATATAGCGCGCCACGCCGACCAGCTCGCCCTCCCGCCCGTAACCCGCGATTTCGAAGGCCCCCAGGGCATGGTGATTGACGGTATCCAGTTCGGTGAAGAACCGCAATTCCTCGGCGCTCAGGGATTTCTTGGAATAGCCGAAGCGCCGGTGCCGGGACTGTGGCGACAGGCGGTGGAAGGCTTCCAGAAGCGCCGGCTGATCGGCGAGGCGCAGGGGCCGCAGATGAAACCAGGTGCCCCGATTGAGTACGCAAGTGTTGTCCGCAGCAGCGGCAGGGGAAACAGACATGGCAATACTCGCTTCGCAACCTCTGGTCACGGGTATTGAACACCACACGGGCAGCCCAGGGCGGGCTGGCATTGATGTTGCACTGCACAATAATAAGTGGACTCTGCCGAATCGTCAACCGCCAGACCGTCGCTACGGACCGGGATTCCCGGCATCCGATGACACCGGGGTGTTGACAAGCCACCGCGATAATGACTTGATTACCGGCTGCATGACCCTGTCGGGCTAACCACAACCATCCATCGAGGAGCCACACCCATGAACAAGACCCTGCTGGCCACCCTGCTCGGCTGCGGCCTGTGCGCCGCCGTGGCCGCCGAGCCGGTCAAGATCGGCATGATTACCACCCTGTCCGGCCCTGGGGGCTATCTGGGCGAGGACGTGCGCGACGCCTTCCAGCTGGCGATCGAACAGGGCGACGGCAGCCTGGGCGGGATTCCCGTGGAGTTGCTGGTGGAGGACGACACACTCAACCCGCAAACCGGGGTGCAGATCGCCGACCGGCTCACCCGTCGCGACGGGGTCAAGCTGATGACCGGCATCATTTTTTCCAATGTCGCCATGGCGGTCGTGCCCCGACTGGTGCGCGACGGCGTGTTCTACATCAGCCCCAATGCCGGTCCCTCGCAGCTGGCCGGCTCCGGCTGCCATCCGAACTACTTCAACGCCGCCTGGCAGAACGACAATCTGCACGAGGCCATGGGCCAGTACGCCAGCGACGCCGGCCATGCCAACGCCTATATCCTGGCACCCAACTACCCGGCCGGTCAGGACGCCCTGGCCGGTTTCAAGCGCTACTTCACCGGCGAAATAGCGGCCGAGGTCTACACCACCCTGAACCAGACCGACTACGCCGCCGAACTGGCCGCGATCCGCGCCGCCCAGCCCGAGGTGGTGTTCTTCTTCCTGCCTGGCGGCATGGGTATCGCCTTCCTCAAGCAGTACGCCCAGGCCGGGCTCAAGGATTCGATCCTGCTCTACGGTCCGGCGTTTTCCTTCGATGAGCGGCTGCTGGCCGCGGTCGGCGACGCCGCCCTGGGGGTGATCAACAGCTCGCAGTGGAGCTGGGATCTGGACGCGCCCGGCAATGCCGAGTTCGTGGCCGCATTTCGCGAGGCCTATGGCCGTACCCCGACCCTGTACGCCAGTCAGGGCTACGACACCGCCCGGCTGATCGGCAGCGCCCTGGCGGCCGTGGACGGCGATCTGGACGATGCCGATGGGTTCCGGACCGCGCTGCGGGCGGCCGACTTCCAGTCGGTGCGTGGCAATTTCCGCTTCGGTCCCAATCAGCACCCGGTTGGTCAGCCCGCCGTCCTCGGTCCGCACTACTTCGCGGGCGTAGATGTCCT
>CAYMHN010000720.1:0-2038 GCA_964390235.1 uncultured Candidatus Competibacteraceae bacterium | reverse complement strand
GACGAAGAACGGTCGCGGTAGTGCATGGGTGGTGGTATCCACCGTCACCTGCCCCTCCTCCATGGACTCCAGCAGGGCACTCTGGGTCTTGGGCGTGGCGCGGTTGATCTCGTCGGCCAGGACCACCTGGGCGAACACCGGTCCCGGATGGAAATCAAAACTGGCATCAACCCGGTTATAGATCGCCGCGCCCAGAATATCGGCCGGCAGCAGATCGCTGGTGAACTGGATACGCTGATAGCGCAGGCCCAGGGTCCGGGCCAGGGCGTGGGCCAGGGTGGTCTTGCCCATGCCGGGCAGATCCTCGATCAGCAAATGCCCGCCAGCCAGCAGACAGGCCACGGCCAGCCGGATCGGCCGTCGCTTGCCCAGCACCACGGTGCCGATCTGCTCCAGGACCGCGTCCAGGCTTTGATGATCGATCACCGATCGATGGTTGTCGTACATGCGCAACTGCTCTGCCATGATTCCAGCCTGTGCAGACCCTACGGAAAGTCCTGAAGTTCAGTCTCTTATTCTACAGGCACCGGGCTGTCCTGGGCTTGCAGGGCCACCCGATACTGCCCGGCCTTCTCCACATAATGCGCGGCGGCATGACGCAGCTGGTCGATTTCCCGCTCGTTCAGCTCGCGCACGACCCGGCCCGGCGAACCCATCACCAGGGAGTTGTCCGGAATTCGCTTGCCCTCGGTGATCAAGGCCCCGGCCCCGATCAGACAGTTGCGTCCGATCACCGCCTGGTTGAGGATCACCGCCTGGATGCCGATCAGGCTGTTATCGCCGATGGTGCAGCCGTGCAGCATGACTTGATGACCGATGGTAACCCCTCGACCTATGGTCAGCGGAATCCCCTCGTCGGTATGCAGCACCGCGCCGTCCTGGACATTGCTGTCCGCGCCGATGGTAATCAGATCGTTGTCGCCGCGCACGGTAGACCCGAACCAGACGCTGGCCCGGTCGCCCAGACGCACCGAGCCAATCACCACCGCATTGTGCGCCACGAACCAGGCATCGCTGTCGCACCGCACCTTGCGCTCACCCAGAGCATAAAGCATGTTTCGTCCTCTCTCGTTCGATTCCAGCGCCGCTCAGTCGAGCGGCACGCCATCGCGCACGGCCCGCAGCCGGGCCGGCCAGTCAGTGGTAACCCCGACTATACCCCAATCCCGCAGCCGGGCCAGCCAGTCCGGGTCGTTAAGCGTCCAGGTCAGCAATTCCACACCCCGGGCGCTAGCGGCGGCGGCAAATCCCGCATCCAGTCCGTAATATTCGGGATCGAGGCCGGCAAAGCCATGCTCCCGTGCCAGTTCGAGCAAGGCATGACTGTAAGCGTGGTCACCGGCCGCAACCAGGTAATAGCAGGGCAACTCGGGCAGCAGCAGGCGGCAGGCGTCCAGGCTGGCCAGATGGAAGGAGATCAGCCCCAAGCGCAACCGCCGTTCGGCATCCACCGTCGCCAGGGCCTCGGCCATGGACGGGACGATCTCCGGACCACATTTGATCTCGATCAGCACCCGGCCGCCATTCGGCGTCTCGGCTAGTACTTCTTCCAGATAGGGCATGCGCTCGCCCGCGAAACGGGTCGCTTTCCAGCCACCGACATCCAGCGCGCGCAACCGGCGGCTGTCGGTCGCGGCGATGCGCAGCGCGGCCCCGCCGCAGCGCCGGGTGTCCGGATCATGGTGTACCATCACCCGTCCGTCACCGCTCAGGTGCACATCCAGTTCGATACCGTCGGCCTGCTGCTGCCAGGCCAGCCGGAAAGCCGCCAGGGTGTTTTCGGGCGCGTCGCCGGAAGCACCGCGGTGCGCAATGATGTCGATTGCTGTCATATTGGTATTGATTGGAATCGGAAGGATTACAGCATGACGTCGAACTCGCACAAACGCCAGCCCGCCCGCCCGGTTGATGTTTTCTATAAAGGCTTCCTGGTATGCCGACACAACGCCTTTTTGTGATTTAATCTCGATACCTATCAGCCTACCCTTAAAGCATCCGATTATATCCGGGACACCCGGCGTTGACATGGGGCCGCCCC
>CAYMHN010000719.1:0-2038 GCA_964390235.1 uncultured Candidatus Competibacteraceae bacterium | reverse complement strand
GCTTGCGCATCCTCCCACGACACGTTGATCACCGGCCGGCGGCCGCGGCCCCAGGATAGATCATCCGGCAGGGGATGGCCGGTGTCACGGGCGAAAGCATCGTATTGCTCGAAGGTGACTTCGTAGCGGCCGATCGCAAGCTCATCGTTGAGGGTGACGAATTGCATGGGTACCAGCTCGGTCTGCGCGGGTTTCAAATCGGTTCAGCGTCCGGTTACCGTACCGCGTTGTGATCCAGATCACAATTGCTGACATTTTGCACTGGCCCGCTACCGCAACCACGGTCACAATATAAAGCCTGTGCACGGAGGAGTAGGACCATGGCTCACGTGACCTTCATCCACGGGATCGCCAACAAGCCGTCGGCCGGGGAGTTGCTGCGCATCTGGCGCCGCGCGCTGGAGGATGGCGCCGATCCCCTCCCGCTAGCAGATCAAGGCATCACCAGTTCCATGGTGTACTGGGCCGATGTCCTCCATGAAGCCCCGGACCCCGATGTCGCCGCCCACGAGGGGGTTCTGGAAAATACCCCCGAGGCCATCGACGGCGGTGGCGATGCCGAGATCCCGATTCCGGCCAACCTGGAAGAGCGGATGTTTCTGGAGGGTCTGCGGGATCGGTTCACCGATCTGACCGACGCCGAGATCGATGCGGCAAGAGAATTACCGATTCCCGACGAAGAGCAGCTCGGTCTGGAGCGGATTCCGCTGCCCTGGTTCATCAAGAAACGTTTCATGGAGGCGTTTCTGCGCGATGCGCACCATTATCTGTTCGACATAGAATTCTCGCCGCGCCTTGGCGAGACCTATCCCGTGCAGCAGGAAATCCGCCGCCGCTTCGTCGAGGCCCTCAACGCACCCGGTGTCACCCGGCCGCATATCGTGGTCAGCCACAGCATGGGCACGGTGATCGCCTACGACTGCCTCAAACGGGTTCCCGATTGTCCACCGGTCGATGGCCTCATGACCATCGGCAGCCCGCTCGGCCTGGACGAAATCCAGGACCAGCTGCAACCGGGCTGGACGCGCCGCGACGGCTATCCGCGCGAGAAGAACCCCGGCGGCTGGGCGAACGTCTACGACCGGCTCGACCCGGTCTGCGGTTTCGACGCCAAGCTCGCCAACGACTTCCGTCAGGCGGGCAACCGGATCATCGATGATCGGCAGGTCAGCAACGACGGCAAGTGGCGTCATTCCATCGGCAAGTACCTGCGCCAGTTCGAGCTGCGGAATCAGTTGCGCCAGCTGTTGCGGCTGTGATCGCCCGGGGAGGAGAGGCTCATGGCCAAGAGCGAGGACAAACGGTCGGCACTGCGGCGTAAAGCCGGGACTCTGCTCTCCCGGCTGCATGGGCTGGCGGACGACAAGGCGGTCCAGGAAGGTCTGAAGTTGGTGGAAGAACTGCGCAAGCTGCGCGACTTCGCCACCATGGAGCGCATGGCCGAAACCGTCAGCCGGCATGATCCCGGGAATGCCAGAAACCGCCGGCTCTACGCCCAGAGCCTGATCGAGACCGGCCACGCCACCGCCGCCATCGACGTGCTGCGGGCGCTGGCTCAGCGCTTGCACCAGGAGGATCCCGAATGGGCCGAGACCAAAGGACTGACCGGGCGGGCCTTCAAGCAGATCTTCTGCGACGCCGGCGACAAAACCGGTACCCCCGCGCGCGACGCCCTGACCCGAGCTATCGCCGCCTATCGGAAACCGTTCGAACATAGCCCCGTTGCCAATAGCTGGCATGGCGTCAACCTGGCCGCGCTACTGCACCGGGCACGCCGGCTCGGTCTGCGCATGGCACCGGACCTGGACGCGAAGACCATCGCGCGGGAGGTCATCAAGACCCTGGCCGCCAAACCGGCCAAGCAGCGCGATCATTGGCATCATGCCACGCTGGCCGAGGCGCATCTGATCTTGGGTGCCTGGCCCGAGGTCGAGCAGCATCTGAAAAGCTATGTCGCCAACCGCGGCACCAGCGCCTTCGATCTCGGTAGCACCCTGCGCCAGTTCACCGAGGTCTGGGATCTGGAGGCGGATTCGGC
>CAYMHN010000718.1:0-2043 GCA_964390235.1 uncultured Candidatus Competibacteraceae bacterium | reverse complement strand
CCATCATCGCCGCCGCCAGCCGAGGGTACCAAGTGTTAGATTCGATCCACTAGGTAGAGGCCGATCGTTGTAATCTCCATGTGAATGGCTCCCCCTTGGTGCTGTTCGACAGCCACCAGCTTGGCACGACGATGCCGCGAGGGGGCCATCCACCCCATCAGATCCAGCCCCTGGATCGCCACCCCGCAGTTGGTGAGACCCCCCCCCGGATGCTGCAGACGGCGACAATCAAGAACTTACCAGGCGTGTTTCGGGTGCTGAAGACCATGCGCGCCGAGTGCGTGGAGTAGGGCGAGGACTATCGCGGCGCCGGGCCGTGGCCGAAATCCTCGAGCGCCGCATGGGCCAGGCGATCGACCAGCACCTCGAGCGCATGGCCGAGCGAGGGTGACCGGCCCGACGGCTGCTATCGCCGTCACCTTCTAACCGAGCTTGGCGACGTCGAACTCGCCGTGCCGCGCATGCGGACCTTCAGCCCGCTCAAAGTGGTGCGGGCCGATCCCAGGCGCCTGCACCGGATCATGAACGCCAGGCCGCTGCCTTCCGCCCGCTCCGCCGCCCGCCGCTTCGCCGATGGCTGGAAGATGCCTACCCAATGCGGCTCGATGACCTGCTCACCTAAACAGAAAATTAACATATTCCTTGTACCCCTGCACGTGACGCAAGAAAACATGCGGGTTGTACCATGGCGAGATCAACAAGTTTCCTTCTGTTTTGTTGTATCTCGCTATGTGTCGTCATTTACATGCAATTGAGTTCGTACACAAACGTAAGCGTGCCTTCTTACGAACCCGAAAAGATGGATAGTACCAGTCATATCAACTTCTTTTCGTCGGATATTCCCTATCAATTTCCACCCATCCACCACTTTAAAGAAATAAGTAGCAGACCTTTATTTACGCCTGGTCGGCGCAAAGTGCAGAGTACTAACTTACATCATTTGGGCCAATATTGGTTACGTGGAGTTGCCTTATTCAACAACCATAAGATTGGACTCTTGGAACGACGTTCCGATGGCGAAGCGATTCGAGTGTTTGAGGGAGATATTATTGACGGCTGGGAGATTATACTGATTGACAGTCATATCATCAAAATGACTGACGCTTCTAGGCGAGTTACGGCCATCACCATTGCACCGTCACGGACTGAGGACACCTCGGGCACGTATCATGATGACGTAATCAATGCAGACCATGACGATAACCTATATGCGCATAACAATACGACCCAAGAAATCACCTTACCACAGGGTCTAGGTCGGCGCTTCGTGCCCGCGGACCACCTGCGCGTACAGTCTAACGCGGCTGCTCGCCAGAAGGATACCGGCGCTGCAGACTACAACGGAACCGTTTTTACGCAGCCACTACTGCTGCCGCCGCCTCCGCCTTTACCTCCACGTTATAACCCGATGCAACCTGAGTGACATCGCGACGGCCATCGTGGCCGTCTTGAAGCCGCCGCGCTTCGCGATCTCAAGGCCTCCAGGACGATCGCGGGCGAACTCCGGGCGTATCAGTTCGCGCCGGGACCGCTCGATTTCCGCCTCGAGCCAGCCGCGGCGAACCTCGGGTGCGACCGGCTCTGGCCGCAAACCGCCGTGGAAGCGGGCCAGCCTCTGCGCGACCCGGTCGACGTCCGCCCGCTCCGGCCCACCGTGGGTCGTGTCGCGGAAGTGGTGGAAATTGGCATGGCGCAGGGTCCAGAGGCATGGTGGTCTGGATCAGGCTGCAAGGTCAAGTTTGGTGGGTGAGCGGTCGAGGGTCTGCCAGCCGTCGATCCGGCGCATAGTGATCTGACCGGACGCCAGGAGCGCCCAGAGGTCATGTCCGTCAACGTGGTGTATGAAGCCAGCGTCATACTCGGGCTTGCAGGTTCAGGCAGCGATCTGGGGTTGGTGCTCCTCGGTGGCGGCCAGGGCCTTGGCGAGGCCTTCCAGGGCCATGTAGCGGCGGGTGACGAGCCAGTCGTCGTGCTGTTCGGCGAGGACCGCGCCGACCAGGCGGATCACGGCGGCACGGTTGGGAAAGATGCCGACCGGAGCCT
>CAYMHN010000717.1:0-2046 GCA_964390235.1 uncultured Candidatus Competibacteraceae bacterium | reverse complement strand
GCTTAGGCGTGGCGGCCATGCCGCCGTAGGCGATACGGGCGCTGGCGATGCGCTCGCCGTCGAATTCCAGGCAAAAGCCGGCGAACACCGCCGAGATGTCGGAATCATAGCGCTTGGACAGCTTGTAGCAGCGAAACGACTGATTCGGCCGGGGCAGTGGCAGCTCGATAGCCGCGACGATCTCGTCGGCCAGCATGGATTTCTTCATGTAATCGAGGTACAGGTCTTCCATGGGGATGCTGCGCGCCCGTTCCCGGTTGCGCAGGATCACTCTCGCACCCAGGACGATCAAGGCCGGCATGGAGTCTCCGATCGGCGAGCCGTTGGCCACATTGCCACCCAGGGTGCCGGCGTTGCGGATCGGCAGCGAGGCGAAGCGCTCCCACATCTCGTCCATCTCCGGGTAATGCCGGGTCACGGCTTGCCAGGTGTCGGTCAGCGACACGCCGGCGCCGATGCGCAGCATTCCGTCGGCTTCGCTCAGCGTCTTCAACTCGGTTACCTGGCCGAGGTAGAGGATGGTGCCGAGGTCGCGGAACTGCTTGTTCACCCACAGGCCGATATCGGTGCAGCCGGCCAGCACCGTGGCGTCCGGATGCTCGGCGCGCAGGCGGACCAGTTCGGTCAGCGTGGTCGGGGCGTGGAACTGCTGTCCCTGGTGTTGGTAGCTGAAGGTGTCGGCGCGTTGCAGGGTCTTGAGCTGATCCCGCACGGCCTTGCGATCGAAATGCACGGCGGGCAGCTCGAACATTCGCTCGCCGGCATCCAGGATCGGTTTGTAGCCGGTGCAGCGGCACAGATTGCCGGACAGCGCGCTGCATAGCCCGTCCCGGTCCAGTTTCCGGCCGGTCTGTTGCTGTTCGAGATAGACATTCCACAGCGACATCACGAAGCCCGGCGTGCAGAACCCGCATTGCGAGCCGTGACAATCGACCATGGCCTGCTGTACCGGGTGCAGCGCGCCGTCGGGTCGGCGCAGGTCTTCGACGGTGAACAGCGCCTTGCCGTCCAGGGTGGGCAGGAACTGGATGCAGGCGTTGACCGGTTTCAGTTCGAGTTCATCGCCGACCAGTTCGCCCAGCACCACGGTGCAGGCCCCGCAATCGCCCTCGGCGCAGCCCTCCTTGGTGCCGGTGCGGCGCAGCCGTTCGCGCAGATACTGCAACACGGTGGTGGTCGGGGCGACGCCGCCGACGCGGTGCGGTTCGCCATCGAGCAAGAATTGTATGGTGTCGTTCGTGGCCATGATCGGTCTGATTCCTCCTGCGGGTGGTGTTGCTGTTTCGATCTCGACTATAGTTCAAGCCTGAACCGTCCTGATAGCATGGAATGCCGCACGGCTGATGCCGAAATGCGCACGCTGTCATTCCCTGTAGTCCCGCAGACGCGCTTGCAGCAACTCCAGCATCCGCTCCAGGGCGGACGAGAGCTGACGGTTGGCGCTGACGCAGATCGCCAGGGTCTGGGTCAAGGGTCGGGCATCGTGACTGATCGGGATCAGCAGCAGTTCCCCGCGCTCCACCCGGGCCTCGATGCCGACCACGGTCTGGAAACCTATGCCCAGCCGATTGCCGATCATCAAACGCAGCAGTTCCACCGAGTTGGACGAGGTGATCACCGCCGATTCCAGTCCGGCGGCAGCGATCAGCCGGTCCAGCTGCGCGTGCAACGGCCAGCTGGGATCGGGTAGTACCAGCGGATAACCGGCGCAATCGCTCAGTACCACCCGGTTCAGGCCGGCCAATGGGTGGTCCGGGGTCAGTACCGCACCGACCGGCAGCTCGCGCCGATCCAGCACTTGTATCGCCGGATGCGGTTGCGGATCGAAGGTCACCGCGATGTCGATCTCGCCGCTGCCGAGCAGTTCCGGCAGCTGCTGGGTGATATCGCTGGCGGCCTTGAACACCGTCGAGCCCCGGGGCTGGGCGGCATGGAACTGCGCCAGCACCGGCGGCAGAAAGTGCTCGATGATGGACTCCGGTCCGGCCAGGATCACCTGCCCGGCGGCACGGTCGCGCAGGGCGCGGATATCCGCCAGGGTGCGCT
>CAYMHN010000716.1:0-2050 GCA_964390235.1 uncultured Candidatus Competibacteraceae bacterium | reverse complement strand
GGCCGGCCTGGTGTACGTGAACGCCCTCCGGCCCGGCCACCCGGCGATCTTCGGCACCTGGCCGTTCGTGTCCGATCTGCGCACCGGGGCGATGTCCGGGGGCAGCGGCGAGCAGACCCTGCTGATGGCGGCCTGCGCCCAGATGGCGCAGTTCTACGAGCTGACCGGCGGCGTCTGCGCGGGGATTTCCGATGCCAAGATCCCCGATGCGCAGATGGGCTTCGAGCGCGGCTACAGCCATGCCCTGGTCGGCAACACCGGGGCCAATCTGATCTACGAAGCGGCCGGGATGCACGCCAGCCTGCTCGGCTTCTGCATGGAAAGCGCGGTCATCGACAACGACGCCATCGGCGCGGCGCTGCGCACCGTGCGCGGCATCGAGGTCAATGACGACACCCTGTCGCTGGAAGCGATCCGCGAGGTCTGCCTGAACGGGCCGGGGCATTATCTGGGCCATCCCCAGACCCTGAGCCTGATGCAGACCGAGTATCTGTACCCGCAGGTGGCGGATCGCACCAGCCCCAAGGAATGGGTCGAGAATCATTCGCCCGGTATCCTGGATCATGCGAGCAGGAGGACCCGCGAGATCCTGGCCTCGCACTATCCGGCGCATATTCCGGAGGCGCTGGACCGGCAACTGCGCGCGCGCTTCCCGATCCGGTTGCCGCGCGAGTCCATGCGGGCAGCTTGAACTCATGCACCGGGAAACGGCAATGACCGATCTACCCACGACAGCGCGAGTGGTTATCATCGGCGGCGGGGCGGTGGGCGTATCCAGCCTTTACCACCTGACGCGGCTGGGCTGGAGCGATTGCGTGCTGCTGGAAAAGAACGAACTTACCGCCGGCTCGACCTGGCACGCGGCGGGCAATTGCCCGAATTTCGCCACCTCCTGGTCGCTGATCAAGCTGCAAAGCTATTCCACCGGCTTGTACCGTAGCCTGGCCGAGACCGTGGATTACCCGATCGATTACCACGTCACCGGCGCGATCCGGCTGGCGCACGGCAAGGAGCGGATGCGCGAGTTCGCCCGGGTGAATGCCATGGCCCGGGCGCAGGGCCTCGCGTTCGAGCTGCTCACGCCGGCCGAGATCAAGGACCGCTACCCGTTCATCGAGCTGCACGACCTCCAGGGCGGCAGCTGGGATCCCCTGGATGGCGATATCGACCCGGCCCAGCTGACCCAGGCTCTGGCCAAGGGCGCCCGCGACCTGGGGGCGAGGATCGTGCGCCTCTGCCCGGCCACCGGGGTGCGGCGCGAACGGGGCGAATGGATCGTGCAAACCGACCGGGGTGAAATCCGCTGCGAGTACGTGGTCAATGCGGGCGGCTATTACGCGCGGGAGATCAGTCGCTGGTTCATCCCCTACGGCGGGCGCGAGCTGCCGCAGGTGACCCTGGCGCATCAGTACCTGGTCACCGAGACGATCCCGGAACTGGGCGGGCGCGCGACCCGGCTGCCGCTGCTGCGCGACCCCGATGCCAGCTATTACCTGCGCCAGGAAAAGGACGGCCTGCTGCTCGGTCCCTACGAGCGCGATTGCCGCGCCGAATGGGTCGATCAGGCCATGCCGGCGGATTTCTCCTTCCAGCTGTTCCCGGAGGATCTGCAGCGGCTGGAGCCCTATATCGAGGACGCTTGCGCCCGCGTACCCCTGCTCGGCAGCGTGGGTCTGAAGCGCACCATCAACGGCCCCATCCCCTACGCCCCCGACGGCAACCCCCTGATCGGCCCGATGCCGGGCGTGACCAATGCCTTCGAGGCCTGCGTGTTCACCTTCGGCATCGTGCAGGCCGGCGGCGCGGGCAAGGTGCTGGCCGAATGGGTCACGGCCGGCGAGACCGAGTGGGACATGTGGTCCTGCGATCCGCGCCGCTTCACCTCGTTCGCCGACCAGGCTTACGCCAGAGCCAAGGGCATCGAAATCTACAGCCACGAATACGCGATCCAGTTTCCGCGTTATCCCTGGCCGGCCGGGCGCCAGCAGCGGGTCTCGCCGCTGTACCAGCGGCTGGCGGAACTGGGCGCGCAGTTCCTGGCCGTGGCCGG
>CAYMHN010000715.1:0-2054 GCA_964390235.1 uncultured Candidatus Competibacteraceae bacterium | reverse complement strand
GTGATCTGCTGCGCGACCATGGCGAACGAGCCGTTGATCCACGGCGACTGGCTGCGACCGGGCCAGCACCTGGATCTGGTCGGTGCCTACACTCCGACCATGCGCGAAGCCGACGATACGGTCCTGCGCCGCGGTGAACTGTTCGTGGATAATCGCAAGACCGCCGGCGAGACCGGCGAACTGATGATCCCGCTGGCCAGCGGCGTCATCGACCCGCATGCGATCCGGGCCGATCTGTTCCAGCTCTGCCGCGGCCAACACCCCGGCCGGACCGACAGCGCACGGATCACCCTGTTCAAGAACGGCGGCGGCGGTCATCTGGACTTGATGAGCGCGCGGATTCTGCAACAGCGATTGAACGCCCGGCACTGACAAGCCGGTCGCTTTTCCAGCGGGTTTTTGATATAAACCCCGCGCCTTTCCGCGATAACAATTCAACTGGAGTCTCAATGTCCGCCAACGCGCTGATTCCGCTGCTGCTCGGTCTGATCGGGCTGGGAGTGGCTTATTACATCTATACCCTGGTACTCAAGTACCCCGAGGGGGAGGACAAGCTCAAGAAGATCGCCGACGAGATCCATCTCGGCGCCATGGTGTTCATGAACCGCGAACTGCGCATGCTGTTCATCTTCTGCGCGGTGGTTCTGGTATTGCTGCTGTTTTCCCTGGGCTGGAAAACCTCGCTGTCTTTCGTGGTCGGCGCGGTTACCTCGGCGGCGGCCGGCTTTCTCGGCATGTTCTCGGCCACCAAGGCCAATGTGCGCACCACCACCGCCGCCCACACCGAAGGCGCGGCATCGGCCCTGACCGTGGCCTTCTTCGGCGGCTCGATCATGGGGCTGCTGGTCGCCTCGCTGGGTCTGTTGGGGCTGGGTTTTCTATACCTGATCTTCGGCGGCGATCCGGAAACCACCCATGCCATACACGGCTTCGGCGTGGGCGCTTCCAGCGTCGCGCTGTTCTACCGGGTCGGCGGTGGCATCTTCACCAAGAGCGCCGATGTCGGCGCCGATCTGGTCGGCAAGCTCGAGGCCGGGATTCCCGAGGACGATCCGCGCAACCCGGGCGTGATCGCCGACAACGTGGGCGACAATGTCGGCGACGTGGCCGGCATGGGCTCGGACATCTTCGAATCCTACTGCGGCGCCCAGATCGCCACCATCGCCATCGCCTCCACGCTGAGCGCCGCCAGCCTGGGCGTACTCGGCGCGCAACCGTCGCTGATGTTCCTGCCGCTGGCCCTGGCCTCGTTGGGTCTGCTGTGCTCCATCGCCGGCATCTTCCTGGTCAAGCAGGTATCCGCCAAGGAACCCGCCACGGCGCTGCGTACCGGCACCATCGGTGCCACGGTGCTGTTCATCGTCACCTCGCTGATCGTGGTCTGGATGGTCGACGTGGCCAACGGCATCTGGTGGTCGGTGGTCGCCGGCGCGGTCGGCGGCATCATCATCGGCCTGGTCACCGAGTATTACACCTCGGGTGCCCCGGTGCGCAAGATCGCCAAGTCCGGCGAGACCGGCACCGCCACGGTGATGATCTCGGGGCTGGCCGTGGGCCTGCAGTCGGTGGTGATCCCGGTGTTCACCATCGCCCTGATCATCTTCGTGTCCAGCCATCTGGCGGGGCTGTATGGCGTCGGCATCGCCGCGGTGGGCATGCTGGCCACGGTCGGCATCACCATGGCCATCGACGCCTACGGCCCGGTGGCCGACAACGCCGGTGGCATCGCCGAAATGGGCGGCCTGGGCAAGGAGACCCGCAAGATCACCGACTCGCTGGACGAACTGGGCAATACCACCGCCGCCATCGGCAAGGGCTTCGCCATCGGCGCCGCGGCGCTGGCGGCATTGACCATCATCGCCGCCTTTATCGAGACGCTGCATTACAATCTGCCGGATTTCGAACTCAGCCTGGGCGATCCGCAGGTGCTGGTGGGCATGCTGATCGGTGGCGCGATCCCGTTCCTGATCGCCTCCATCACCATGACCGCCGTGGGTGATGCGGCCTTCGAAATGATCAACGAGATCCGCCGCCAGTTCCGCGAGATTCCCGGC
>CAYMHN010000714.1:0-2062 GCA_964390235.1 uncultured Candidatus Competibacteraceae bacterium | reverse complement strand
GCTGATCTCACGCATCGGCGGCCGGTCTAACCCTGGCAAGCGCATCAACGACTAGGCTGCCATCATCCAGCTCGAGCTGCACGATCTGTTTCATCCTGATTCCTCCCTGCGCGAGGCGGTCGGGTCAAACATTCCGGTGGGATTTCTTGGGGTTAAGGATAGTCACGATCGCTCGCTTTTTGTAGGGCGCACCGCGCACCACACAAGCCCTCTCTTGCCGAACCGCTGGTAGCCGGTAGGGTGCACACTGTGCACCGGAGGCGTGATCTACGGTTCTTGGTGCGCGGGGCACACCCTACGGTGCATCCAGCCACTCCACCGAACTCAAGGTGGATGCGCTGCGCTTATCCACCCTACCGAACTTCCAATTTTTCCACCATGATGAAAACAAGGCGCGCCGCCATCTCGATGCTGTCGCCGGATGGCGACAGTATCGGCCCCGCCTTCCGCCTGTCCCGCCCCATGCGCTGTCCGGCGAGTGCAGCCGCCGGATTCATGTCGCCACGAAGCGACATTCTTGGTTCAACCGTTTCAAGCAGTTACTGAATCACCGTACAGACTGTCGGCGAATGGCAACGGTTTTCCCGACAATGGCTAATGACCCACCGCGACAAATCCCATCAAAACATCGACAACATACTGATTATCAGGGCTTTTAACGGGATTGGCACAGACCCTGCTGAACAGGAGCCGCGCTCAGGCGCTACACCCATGACAATCCAGAATGGAGGTAATCGCATGAATATGACCAAACCCCTCGCCGCCGTGTCCGCCGGTCTGCTGCTGGGCAGCAGCATCGCTGTGGCCCAGGAGATCCTCTTCGAACAGCTGGATGTGGACGGCACCGGTGTACTGACCCTCGAGGAGGCCATGGCCCATCCGCAGATGACGCCGGAGGCGTTCAATGCCGCTGATATTGACGGGACCGGCGTGCTCACTCCCGAACAGTACGAGAGCTTCGTAAGCGAGTACGCAGATCCGATCGACGAAGCCGGTTGACGGCGGACCGTTTGCAGTAAGGAGGAGTCTGACCATGCTGACTTTGCAGGAATGCCTGGAATACTGCGAACTCACCGAAGCCGAGATCGAGGCCATCGCCGAGCACGAGCATTTGCCACCCATCGTGGCTGCCGAACTCGGGGATTCCCTGCTGAAGACCCCGGAGGGCGTGCAACGGATCCGACGCTTTATCCTGGACGATATCGCCCATGCCGAAGCCCGAGGTCGGTTCCAGCGAATTCGCAAACTACGCCGACTACTGGAGCGTTTCGACACCAGATACCTGCCCGATACCTTATGCTGAAAAGTTTAAGCAGCAGGGGGACATCTCGACTCGCCGATGTCCCCTCACCCTACGGCTTTTCCAGTGCCCGCAGCAGACAGCCATAAGCAATCCGCTCCTGCTCCAGCCGCACGCGCTCGCCGTGGCGATCGTCGCGCAGTTCAGCGTACAGCTGCTGCTCGTCGGCGGTGAGCCGGTCCAGGCGGCCGATGAAGCGCTCGGTCTCCTGGACCCAGAGGTGGCGGTGATGCTTCAGGGTGGCCCGATCCATGAGCAGCGACCGGACCCGGGGCAGGGTGGCGCGCAGCCGATTCAGGATGGCGAAGCCGTGGGTGTCGATATCGCCCCAGTAGTGCAGTTCCGCCGCTTGCAGCCAGGGGATGTCGGCCAGCCGGTCGAGGCCGTAGCCCAGGCCGAAGATGACCAGGCTGGCGGAGTGGTCGGGGAAGGCCAGGCCGTTGGTCTTGTTCTCGGTGATGAACACCCGGTGCACCGGCGGGGCCAGATCGGCGAACTGCTCCGGGGGTACCGACAGGTCACTCAGCCCGTGCAGGTAGAGTTCCGGGTCCAGCAGCCGGAAGCGGATCAGCGGCGGTTCGGCGCGCAGGCCGTAGCGACGGGTGAAGCCGCGGATGCCGGTAGCCGCGAAGTCCACCGCCGAGGCGGGCAGCACCGCGTCCAGCAATTCACTCAGCAGGCCCCGGTGGTGCTCGATGAACTTGGTGTCCACGCCGGGGATGTCCAGCTGACGCAGATACAGGCCGGGGCGGGGATGGGCGC
>CAYMHN010000713.1:0-2067 GCA_964390235.1 uncultured Candidatus Competibacteraceae bacterium | reverse complement strand
TGATCACCGTGCCGATGGCGGCCCGGCTCTCGGCTCCAGCGCCGCTGGCCAGCACCAGGGGCAGGGCGCCGAACACGGTGGAGATCGCGGTCATCAGAATCGGCCGGAAGCGCAGCTCGGACCCGCGCACGATGGCCTCGCGCACGCTGGCGCCCTGATCGCGCAGCTGGTTGGCGAACTCGACGATCAGGATGCCGTTCTTGGTCATCAGACCGATCAGCAGAATCATGCCGATCTGGCTGTAGATGTTCAGCGAGATGCCGGATAGCAGCAGCGCGCCCAGCGCTCCGGTGATGGCCAGCGGCACGGCCAGCATGATGATGAACGGGTGGATGAAGCTCTCGAACTGTGCGGCCAGCACCAGGAATACGATCAGCAGCGCCAGGGCGAAGGTCAGGTAGATCGCATCCGAGGTCTCCTTGAACTCCAGGGACTGGCCCAGATAGGTCACCCGGGCGCCGGCCGGCAGTTCCTCGGCGGCGATCCGCTCGAGATAGTCCAGCGCCGCGCCCAGGTCGTAGCCGGGTGCCAGCGAGGCGGTGAGAGTGACCGAGGGCAGGCGATCGACCCGGCTGAGCCGGGGTGGCGCGCCCTGCTCGGTGAGCCGGATCAGGCTGCTCAGCGGCACCAGCTCATCACCCACGGCGGTGCGCAGAAAGATGTTCTCCAGGTTGTTCGGCGTGGCCCGGTCCTCGGGCCTGGCCTGGACGATCACATCGTATTCACGGCCCCGGTCCAGGTAGCCGCCGATCTCGCGCGAGGCGAGCATGGTTTGCAGGGTGCGGCCGATCTGCTCCAGCGGGATGCCGAAATCGGCCGCCCGGCGGCGGTCGATCTCGACCAGCAGCTGCGGGCGGGTTTCCTCATAGTCCGAATCGACGTTGATCAGGCGCGGATTCTCCCGAACCCGCTCCAGGATGCGGTCGCGCCATTCCTTGATGGTCTCGTAGTTGGGGCCGCCGATGACGAACTGGACCGGAGGCTGGAAGGCGCTCTGGCCCAGGCCCGGCGGGTTGACGGCAAAGGCGCGCAGTCCGGGTACCTCGGACAGCTTGGGGAAGACCCGATCGACGATGTCCTGTTGCCGCTGGTCACGCTCGCTCCAGTCACGCAGCCCGACAATGGTGAAACCGCGGTTGGCGACGCCGCCGAAACCGACGATGGAGAACACCCGATCGGCCACCCCCTCGTCGAGCAACGGGGTGACGATGGCCTCGATCTGCAGCACATTGTCGAAGGTGTTCTGCGGGGTTGCCCCCTGGGGAGCCTGGCTGGGAATGATGAATACCCCGCGATCCTCGATCGGCACCAGTTCCTTGGGCAGCAGTTCGAACAACTGCCAGGCGGCGACCGAGACCAGCAGGCCGAATACCAGTACCGGCAGCGGCGCGCTCAGCGACCGTTCCAGGGTCCAGCGGTAACCCCGCGCCAGGCCATCGAAGAAGCGTTCGGTGCCGCGCATCAACAAGCCCGGATCGGGGTCGTGGCGCAACCATTTCGAGCACAGCATGGGGGTCAGGGTCAGCGCCACCAGGCTGGAAAAGCCGACAGCGGCGGCCAGAATGAAGCCGAACTCGGTGAACAGCCGCCCGACATTGCCCTGCATGAAGGAAATCGGCACGAACACCGCGATCAGCGACAGCGTGGTGGCGATGATGGCGAAAGCGACCTGGCGGGCGCCGTTGAAGGCGGCCAGCAACCGCGGTTCGCCGTCCTCGATGCGGCGTTGGATGTTCTCCAGCATGACGATGGCGTCGTCCACCACCAGACCGACGGCCAGCACCAGAGCCAGCAGGGTCAGTACATTGATCGAGAAGCCCAGGGCCGCCATGACGATGAACGATCCGATCAGCGCCACCGGGATGGATAGCAACGCCAGCCCTGCGGCCAGCAGGGTGATCCGCACTCCGCCGAACGTGTAGGGATAGAGCAGTGCCGTGGTCCCGTCCGCGAGCGGCATCGGCACGCGCCGTTCGCGTCCGAGTACACCGATCACGGTGGGGACCACGACGGTCGATCCGAAGATCGCGACCCGCACGCCGGAGTTGAACGCACCGAACGTGCGAC
>CAYMHN010000712.1:0-2068 GCA_964390235.1 uncultured Candidatus Competibacteraceae bacterium | reverse complement strand
CGCGGGCCGTCTCCCGGGGGGCTCGCGCGTGCTCCGGAAAATTTACAGGAAGAAAAACCTCAGCCCCCGGTGATTGCCGAGTTGAAATAGAAATCGAGCATTGCGTTCAGCGGTGTCGGATTCCGCCACAGGCGACTGCGCAGCGCGGCACCTTCCCAGCAGTTCAACAGCAGATCGGCCATTTCCTCGGGATCAGCATCCGCTGGAATATCGCCCTGCTGCCGTGCCTCTTCCAGGCAGGTGGCAATGCGGTCGGTGATGAACGAGAAACACTGTTCGATCTTGCGCCGGAATACCTCGTTCACCCCCGAGAGTTCCTGCCCGACGCCGCCGAGCAGACAGCCGAAATAGCCTTCACGCTGGTATTTGTCACGCGAGAGTTCGAAGAATCGGCGTACCCGCGGAAGGGGCGGGAGGTTCCGGTCACCGAGGCAGAGATCCAGTCCCGCGTGGACCTCGCTCATGTACAGATCAATGATCTGCAGCACAAAGTCTTCCTTGCTCTTGAAGTGATGGTAGAAGGAGCCTTTCGGGACGCCGGTTTTCTCGAGCAAGGCATGCATGCCGAGATCGTTGTAGCCGTGCTCCAGCAGCATGGCCATTCCGACTTCCAGCAAGCGTTGTCTGGTGGTGTGCGCCATCGGTTTCGGCATCCTCTGATCAGAAAATATAGACCGACCGGTCTGTTTCTGGCGACAAATTATACCAACCAAGAGTAGCGGGTCAAGTCATGTCCGGGTGATGTCCCGATACTTTCCTGACGGTTATGATGTCGGCCACGAATAGCGAAACGCCCGGAGTTTTCATGAATCAACCGTCGATCACCATCGGTCCGATCCCCACCAAGCGCAGTGGCGTACGTTCTACACTGGCCCGCGCGGGGCGCTATAAGGTGCTGGTCGGCGCTGCGGAACTGATGGAGCCGGAGGCGCAGTTCGTGCAGCTGCCGAGTCGGACGCTGAAAACCCCGGACGACATCGACGCCTGGCTGGACGAGGTGCGTCGGCGGCTGGAACAGGCGCTGGAACACGGCCCGATCGTGATTCATTGATCCGAGCCATGCGCAGCCTTCAACAGATCGAGGCGCTATTGGTCGAACTGGAGCACCGGCCGGCCGATGAGCTGGAAGATCAGGACCTGGACTTCAAGCAGTGGGACGAGACCAGTCGCGACAAGGCGATCCGGACCCTCGTGCAGATGGCCGTCTGCATGGCCAATGGCGACGGCGGAACCGTGGTGTTCGGCGTGGCTGATCGCGTCAGGGGGCGGCAGCAGGCCCTGTCGGGCGTTCCGCCCGAAGTGGATGTCAACCTGCTGAAAAAAGCCGTCTACGATCAGACCGACCCCAAGATCATGCCCGTGTTCGAGGAACTGCGTATTCCGGAGGGTTCCGGGCGTTTGCTGCTGATGCAGATTCATCCTGGTCTGCCACCCTACACCGATACGGCCGGTCGCGGTACCGTGCGCATCGGCAAGGATTGCCAGCCGCTCACCGGCAGTCTGCGCCGCAAGATTGCGGTCGAGACCGGCGAAACCGATTTCACCGCCGAAGCCGTCAACGGCACTTTAAAAGACGTGCTCTCGCCCACTGCCATGGAGGCGTTGCGCACTCTGGCCAAGGAAGAGCATGCGCCCGAAGATCTGTTGCGCATGGGCGATCGACAGCTTTTGCAGGCCCTTGGTGTCCTTCCGGGCGGCAAGTTGACCAAAGCGGCTGTATTGCTCGTTGGCAGCGAGACGGCGATTCGTGACTATGTTCCGGGATACTACCGGCTATTTCTCCATATGACTTCGGACACCGAGTACGACGTCCGTGAAGACAAGGTGAGCGCCATCCCACAGGCCATCGCCCGGATCGAAGAGCTGTTACACCCGTTCAACCCCCTCACCACGTCGGAACGGGGCCTTTACCACTTTGAGTACCGCCAGTTCCCGAAAATCGCCTTTCGCGAAGCACTGATGAACGCCTTCTGCCATGCCGATTATCGGTTGTCGGGTCCGGTGATGGTCAAGCTGTTCCACGACAGAATGGATATCAGCAATAACGGTGGCTTCATTGCCGGCATCA
>CAYMHN010000711.1:0-2078 GCA_964390235.1 uncultured Candidatus Competibacteraceae bacterium | reverse complement strand
ACCTCGCGACGCGGCTGATCGAAACGTACGTCAACCGCCTGCGCGCCGGCCACGTTGCGCGGGGACTGGTAAGCATGGAATCGTGCCAGGCAGGGGCCGGCAGTGTCCGCGCCGGACCAGGGTCCGTCCCAAACCCCCGAGCCGGCGGCGATCAGGCTGCCGTCGCCCTCCCAGCAGGCATCCCGGGCGGCCGCCGGTTTGATCCCCGTGGTCAGCCACTGGTCGATTACCGCCAGGGCTTGGGGCACGGGGAAGTAGGGCCGATCGCTCATCCAGAGGAGCAGATTGTCGCTGTGACCCAGGGCGCTCCGGATGCGCAGCCGGGTGGACAGGCTGGCGAAGGAATGGTGCATGTCCAGCTCCGGGTCCAGGTAGTGGCGGAGATCGATGACGGGCACCGTGGCCAGGCCCAGGAACACGTGACCGGAGCGGTAGGCCGCCTCCATGGCCGGCTGGTGCCCTTGGTTGCGCGGTGCCACCCGCACGGCCTGCAAGGCGCCGCGCTCGAATACCTCCAGCGGGGTGGGACCGCCGGGGGGCTTGTTCATGTTGTGATCATCCCACAGCGACAGGCGGCGCAGGTTGGAATCCCCCGAGAGCAGCCACAGGCGCGCCTGTTCCATGTCCCGCGGGGCCTTCCAGCTGCCGATGTTGGCGTTGAGGTGCAGAAACTCGGCAGGGCTGAGTGCGCCCGAGCGCAGCGCTTGCAGCCCGTACTGCACGCCGGTGTTGTCGTAAGTGCGGTTGGCGTGGCCGTCCTCGCCCACCCCGTAGATGTTCGCCAGATCGTGCCAATGGGTGAAGCGCGCGATCCGCGCCAGCTCCGGGCTGTAGCGATGAGCATGGTGGAAATAGTGGGGGTTGAGCGTCAGCGGCGTCAGGCCGCGCCAGCTCACCGAACACTCGGTGCCGCCGGGCGGCAGTCGCGGCCAGCGCAGGCGCAGCAGCCGAGCCCAGTCATCGTGCTTCTTGTGGGGATTGCGGGACTGGCTGCTGGCCGCCAGCCCCATCACCAGGGTACGGTTCTCCTGCACCCGCCAGCGCGGGTTGTCGGCCGCGGTCACGTCGAAGTAGTACTCCAGCAGCTCGCAGTCCAGCGCCCAGATGGTCTGGGTGATCATGTCCGGATAGCTGTACAGGGTGATCAGCGCATCCAGCAACCCCGGCGCGTTCTGCGCGATGTGCAGCTGCTGGACGGCGCCGCCCGAGCCACCCAGGCCCACGGTGTAGCGCGGCTCGCCGTAGCGGGCGGTGAACTGGGCCTTGACCATGGCCGCGGTATGAGCGGCCAGCCGGAGATTGTAGTGGGTGCCGGTCACATTGCCGCTGGAGCCGATCACCGCGTAGCCGCGGGCGAGTTGATCGAGTACGTGGTCCGTCAGGGCACGGACCGGCAGTCGTCCCTGGCGCTTGCCGATCCCCACCCCGCCGCGGAAGTGGTAGATCAGGCGGCCGTTCCAGTACCGCCTGGAGTGGGATTCGGGCGGCTCGGCGGGGTCGGCCAGCATGGCGATGCCGTAGATGAACCGGTTGATGGTGCCGCGTTCCACCCGGATCACGAAGGGGATGCGCCGGCCGTCGTGCAGCACATGGTCGCTGTCGTCCGGCGGCACCGCATCCGCGGGCAGCGGCCGCAAGCGCTCGCTGTCCCGGGGCTTGTAGAAGTATTCCAGCCGGGTCGGCGCCAGGCAGTCCCGGCTGTGGCCGAGTACCCGCCCGGTCGGCCGGCCGCCGGAATCCTCGGCGAACACCGGTGTGCCCACCCCGTCCCGGTTGTCCACCAGTGGCTGGCCGAGGTCCGAGTCCATCGTGCCGCAGGCAAAGGGATACTGCAGCGGCTCCCGGGGGGAGTCGTCGATCGGTCCCGTCTCGCCGGGTTCGACGGGAAAGCGGAAGCGCGACGGGTCGAACCCGATCCGGGACGGATGGGGTCCCGTATAGGGCGGGCGCGGCGCACCGGGCTCGTAGCCCGGCGGCAGCCGTTCCACCACCGCATGCGGTGGTTCCGGCACCAGATCCCGGCCCAGCCAGTTCACCAGCGGTTCGCAACCGGCGACCGCGGCCAGCATGAGGACCAG
>CAYMHN010000710.1:1239-2081 GCA_964390235.1 uncultured Candidatus Competibacteraceae bacterium | reverse complement strand
CGGTGACCCACGACCGCTACTTTCTGGACAACGTGGCCGGCTGGATTCTGGAACTGGACCGCGGTCGCGGCATCCCCTGGCAGGGCAATTATTCCTCCTGGCTGGAGCAGAAGGAGCAACGCCTGGAACAGGAAGCCCGCGAGGAAGCCGCGCACCGACGCACCATACAGCACGAGCTGGAATGGGTGCGTACCAACCCCAAGGCCCGCCAGGCCAAGTCCAAGGCCCGGTTGCGGCAGTTCGAGGAACTCCAGTCGCGCGAATTCCAGAAACGCAACGAAACCAACGAGATCTACATCCCGCCGGGACCACGGCTGGGCGCTCTGGTGGTCGAGGCCGAGCACCTGCGCAAGGGCTTCGGCGAACGCCTGCTGATCGACGACCTGTCGTTCAAGCTGCCACCGGGCGGCATCGTCGGGGTGATCGGTCCCAACGGGGCCGGCAAGACCACGCTGTTTCGCATGCTGGTCGGCCAGGAGAAGCCGGACGGCGGCACCTTGCGCATCGGCGATACCGTGCAGCTGGCCTATGTCGACCAGTCACGCGACGCCCTGGACGGCGGCAAGACGGTCTGGGAGGTGATCTCCGACGGCCAGGACATCATCCAGGTCGGCAATTACCAGATCCCCTCGCGGGCCTATGTCGGCCGCTTCAACCTCAAGGGCCAGGACCAGCAGAAATATCTCAAGGATCTGTCCGGTGGCGAGCGCAACCGGGTCCATCTGGCCAGGCTGCTGCGCAGCGGCGGCAATCTGCTGTTGCTCGACGAACCGACCAACGATCTCGACGTCGAGACCCTGCGCGCGCTGGAAGAAGCCCTGCTGGCCTTTGCCGGCTGTGTG
>CAYMHN010000710.1:0-1229 GCA_964390235.1 uncultured Candidatus Competibacteraceae bacterium | reverse complement strand
GTGTGGTGGTGATCTCCCATGACCGCTGGTTTCTGGATCGAATCGCCACCCATATCCTGGCCTTCGAGGGAGACTCCGATGTGGTCTGGTTCGAGGGCAACTACGCCGACTACGAGGCTGATCGCAAGCGCCGGCTCGGGGTGGAAGCCGACCAGCCTCACCGCCTAAAATATAGAAAACTCGCTTGAATCCATGCCTATGCCCGCCGGGAGCCCCGCATGAGTAGCCTGATCGACCAGCTTCGCCAATCCTCGCCGCTGTTTGGCGGCAACGCCCCCTTCATCGAAGATCTGTACGAGAGCTATCTGCAGAATCCCGATAACGTATCGGACAACTGGCGTGCCTATTTTCGCGATCTGCAAGCCCAGTCCGGCGACGGCGGCATGCAGGAGATCGCCCATGCGCCGATCCTCGAATCCTTCGCCCAGCTGGCTCGACAGCTGCCCAGCGCCGCCGCCACCCCGCGCGCCGGCATGGATCAGCAGGCCGCCGAGAAACAGGCAGCGGTGCTGCGGCTCATCAACGCCTACCGCACCCGCGGTCATCAGGCCGCCGATCTGGACCCGCTGACGCTGCGCGATCGGCCCCCGATCAACGATCTCGATCCGGCGTTTCACGGCCTGACCGAAGCCGATATGGACACGGTGTTCAACACCGGTTCGCTGCAACTGGACGCGCAGATGACGCTGCGCGACATCCTGGCGGCGATCAGCACCATCTATACCGGGACCATCGGCTCCGAGTACATGCACATCACCAAGACCGAGGAGAAGCGCTGGATCCAGAAACGCCTGGAAGGCGCCCTCGTCCGGACCGAGTTGGGCGGCGAGGAGCGCAAGGCCCTGCTGGGCCAGCTGATCGCCGCCGAGGGTCTGGAAAAATACCTGCACACCAAGTATGTCGGTCAGAAGCGGTTCTCCCTGGAAGGCGGCGATAGTCTCATCCCGTTGATGGACCGGCTTATCCAGCACGCCGGTGGCCAGGGTACCAAGGAGATCGTGATCGGCATGGCCCACCGCGGCCGACTCAATGTGCTGGTCAACATCATCGGCAAGGCCCCTTCCGAACTGTTCGAGGAATTCGAGGGCAAGCGCAAGGGTGAATTGAGTTCCGGCGATGTCAAGTACCACCAGGGTTTCTCGTCCGATGTCGAAACGCCGGGTGGAGCGGTTCATCTGGCCCTGGCCTTCAACCCCTCGCACCTGGAGATCGTCAATCCGGTGGTCGAG
>CAYMHN010000709.1:0-2083 GCA_964390235.1 uncultured Candidatus Competibacteraceae bacterium | reverse complement strand
GTTAACCTTGTCGCAAGCTTACGGCAAGGTGAAGCCGGGCAAGATAATCTTGTTTGAACCGTAGCGAGGATTCATCCCATGCTTATTGCAAAACGCTTTCTCACGCACCGGGCGGCGTGGCTGACGGGCGGCGCGCTGTCGGCGCTGTTTCTGCTGTCGGCCTTGTTGGTCAGCCCCGGTTTTACCCAGCCGCCGCCGGCGCAGTATGGCTTGCCCAGTTTCGGCCCGCTGATCAAGCAGCACGAGAATAGTGTAGTCAGTGTACGGACCCAGCGCGCGGTCAGCCAGCAGGCCATGCCGCAGCTGCCGGAACTGCCCGATGGTCTGCCCGAGCCGTTCCGCCGTTTCTTCGAGCCGCCGCCGGGTAACCGCTCCGCTCCCATGCCGCGCCAGCCCATGGCCGGTCAGGGCTCCGGCTTCATCATCTCCCCGGACGGCTACATATTGACCAATGCCCATGTGGTCGACGGGGCCGAGAGCGTGACCGTGCGCTTGCGCGATCGGCGGGAGTACCAGGCCGAGGTCATCGGCGCGGATACCCATACCGACGTGGCCTTGCTGAAAATCGAGGCCGAGGATCTGCCCACTGTGAGTGTCGGTGATTCCGAGGCCATCGAGGTGGGCGACTGGGTGCTGGCCATCGGTTCGCCGTACGGTTTCGAGCGCAGTGCCACCCAGGGCATCGTCAGCGCCACCGGGCGCAGTCTGCCGGATGGCACTTACGTGCCTTTCATCCAGACCGACGCTGCGGTCAATCCCGGCAATTCCGGCGGACCGCTGTTCAATCTGGAGGGCGAGGTGATCGGCATCAACGCCCAGATCTTCAGCCGTACCGGCGGCTATCAGGGACTGTCGTTCGCCATTCCGATCAATCTGGCCATGCAGGTGGCCGATCAACTCCGAGCCACGGGCCATGTCAGCCGCGGCTGGCTGGGCGTGATGATCCAGGACCTGAGCCAACCCCTGGCGGAATCCTTCGGCCTGGAGCGCCCGGCCGGTGCCCTGATCGCGGAAGTGACGACCGACAGCCCGGCTGACCGAGCCGGTTTGCGGGTGGGTGACATCATCCTGAGCTTCAACGGCCAGTCGCTGGAGCGCTCCGGTGAACTACCGCCACTGGTGGGCAGCACCCCGGTCGGCGAGGAGGCCGAGCTGACCGTGTTGCGCGATGGCGAGCAGCAGAACTTGCCGATCACCATCGGTCAGCTGGAGCAGCCCGAACAGGCTGTCGAACTGGCCCGGGTCGAAGCGGAAGGCGCCCGCCTCGGTGCGACGGTCGCCGACCTCAATACCGAGCAACGCCGCCGACTGTCGATCGAGCAGGGCGTGGTGGTGCAGAGCGTGCAACCCGGTAGCCCCGCGGCCCGCGCCGGTTTGCAGAGCGGCGATGTGATCCTGTCCTTCAACAACCGCGAAGTGAAGGGTGTCGGCGAGTTCAGCGATCTGGTCAAGCAAGCACCGAGCGACAAACCCTCGGTGGTTCTGATCGCCCGCGAGCAGGGGCGCATGTTCCTGCCGATTCAGCTCAGCTGAGACGGTGGCCCCTCGGACGGTGGACCTTTGAGTTCGATGGTATTGCCATCCGGGTCGCTGAGGTAGATGGACGGCCCGGAGCCTTCGGCCCCGTAGCGGGTCTCGGTGGGTCCCGCCGGCACCCCATGGATCGCCAAGTGTCGGCGGATCGCCGCTTCGTCGAAGGGTTCCAGCCGCAGACACAGGTGGTCCATGTTGTGCCCCTGTGAACCAGGAGGTGGGCCGCCGCGCCGTCCCAGCTCGCTGTCGACCGGCACCAGGTCGATGAGCTGGGCGCCGGCCCGCAACTGGAACAGGCCGATCTCCTCCTTGCGGCGCTCTTCGATACAACCGAGTACATCGCGGTAGAAGGCCAGCGCGCGTTGCAGATCGCTGACTCGCAACACCACGTGATCGATATTGCGGATCTCCAGACCCATCTCAGTCTCCCGTGTCGGCTCGCTCCAGCATGGCTTGCAGCAGCACGTTGCAGCCGGCGGCCAGATCCTCGGGGGTGGCATTCTCGATCTCGTTGTGACTGATGCCGCCCTCGCAGGGCACGAAGATCATG
>CAYMHN010000708.1:0-2090 GCA_964390235.1 uncultured Candidatus Competibacteraceae bacterium | reverse complement strand
TATCGGTCACGCCAAGTCGATCTGCCTGAATTTCGGCCTGGCCCGCGACTATGGCGGACGCTGCCATCTGCGCTTCGATGACACCAATCCGCTCAAGGAATCCGAGGAGTACATGGAAGCCATCAAGCGCGACGTGCGCTGGCTGGGTTTCGACTGGGGCGAACATCTGCACCACGCCTCGGATTATTTCGACCGCTTGTATGACTGGGCA
The DNA here is from genome assembly GCA_964390235.1 of uncultured Candidatus Competibacteraceae bacterium. GTDB lineage: Bacteria > Pseudomonadota > Gammaproteobacteria > Competibacterales > Competibacteraceae > CAYMHN01. The sequence goes on along the minus strand of CAYMHN010000708.1, from coordinate 1,879 downwards.
CTGGAACTGATCGATCAGGGACTGGCCTATGTGGACAGCCAGACCGCCGACGAGATTCGCGACAATCGCGGCACCCTGACCGAACCGGGCCGCGACAGCCCCTATCGGGACCGCTCGCCGGACGAGAACCGGGCACTGTTCGAGCGCATGAAAGCCGGCGAGTTCGAGGACGGCGCCCATGTGCTGCGCGCCAAGCTGGACATGGCCTCGCCCAATATCAATCTGCGCGATCCGATCCTGTACCGGATTCGCCATGCCCGGCATCACCGCACCGGCGAGCGCTGGTGCATCTACCCGCTGTACGATTACACCCACGGTCAGTCGGATGCCATCGAGGGCGTGACCCACTCGATCTGCACCCTGGAGTTCGAGGACCACCGGCCGCTATACGACTGGTTTCTCGATCACCTCAGCGTGCCCAGCCGGCCCCGCCAGTACGAGTTCTCGCGGCTGAACCTGGACTATACGGTGATGAGCAAGCGCCTGCTCAACGCCCTGGTCAACGAAGGCCATGTCAGCGGCTGGGATGATCCGCGCATGCCGACCATCGCCGGCATGCGCCGCCGCGGCTACACGCCGGCGGCGATCCGCGACTTCTGCGAACGCATCGGCGTGACCAAACAGGACAACCGCATCGAGCTGGGACTGTTGGAAAACTGCGTGCGCGAAGACCTGGATGGCGGCGCGCCGCGCGCCCTGGCCGTGCTGCGCCCGCTGAAGGTGGTCATCACCAATCTGGCCGAGCATGAAACCCTGGAGTTCGAAGCGCCCAACCATCCCAAGGACGCGGCCATGGGCAGCCGCCGCCTGCCCTTTTCCCGGGAACTGGTGATCGGGGGCGACGATTTCATGGAAGACCCGCCGAAGCAATTCTTCCGCCTGCGCCCCGGCGGCGAGGTCAAGCTGCGTTTCGGACCCGTCATCCGCTGCAACGAGGTGATCAAGAATGCCGCCGGCGAGGTGGTCGAACTGCGCTGCACGGCAGACTTCGCCGTCGAGCGCAAGGTCAAGGGGGTGATCCACTGGGTCTCCCTGCCCCACGCGCTCAAGGCCCAGGTACGGCTTTACGACCGCCTGTTCCGGGTTGCCGATCCCGACAGCCGGGTATTTCACGAGCAGCTCAATCCGGATTCCATGGAAACCATTGCCGAGGCCCTGCTGGAACCGTCGCTGGCCGACGCCGTGCCCGATAGCCGGTTCCAGTTCGAGCGATTGGGCTATTTCTGCGTTGATCCGATCGACTCCCGACCAGGGGCACCGGTCTTCAATCGCACCATTACCCTGCGCGACACCTGGGCCAAGATCAGCCCATGAGCTACGCACTCGCCATCGCCTTGCACCAGCTGGCGGCCGTGGTCTGGGTCGGCGGCATGTTCTTCGCCTATCTGGTACTGCGGCCGGTCGCCGCCAGCGACCTGGAACCACCGCCCCGGCTGCGGCTCTGGCTGGGCGTGTTCGATCGTTTCTTCCCATGGGTCTGGCTGTCGGTATTGCTGCTGCTGGTCTCCGGCTACTGGTTGGTATTCGGGCTCTACGGCGGATTCGCCGGGGTCGGCGTGCACGTGCACCTGATGCAGCTGCTCGGCATCCTGATGATGCTGCTGTTTCTGTATCTGTTCTTCGTGCCCTATCGCGGCCTGGGCCATGCGGTCCGGGCCGAGGACTGGCCGGCCGCGGGCGTGCAGCTCGGCAGGATCAGAAGAATCGTCGGCATCAACCTGATCCTGGGCCTGCTGGTCGTGGCCGTGGGCAGCAGCGGCCGTTACTGGGTTCTGTTCTGAGCCTCCCCCACCGATGCGCTTCCCCGATGCCCGGACGTTTCGCGACTGGCCCAACAAGGCCATCACCCTGGTGGGCATGTCCGGGGTCGGCAAGACCA
>CAYMHN010000707.1:0-2091 GCA_964390235.1 uncultured Candidatus Competibacteraceae bacterium | reverse complement strand
CCTGAAGCTGTTGAAGAAGCCGTCGATATCCAGCACCAGGCCTTCCCAGTAGTACGCGGCGTAGTCTGCGCTTTCCGGTCCGCCCGGCTGCTTGATCATCAGCACGAGGTCGATCATCTGGCCGACCAGCGTGGCGGAGCTGAGCTGGAACGCGTAGTCCCATCCGTCCGCGCCGTCTTCGACGGTGATCCCCCAACCCGGTTCGACGCTCTCGGGACCGCCTTCCTTGTCGAACTTGCCAATGAACGACAGGCCGCCGCCAAAGGTGTCGTTTGCGGCTTGCGTTTCGCTGGCAATCGAGTCGTTCGCCAGCGTGCCGAGTGCGCAGGCCAGCGGGTCGGTGTCATTGGCGATGGCGCCCGGCGTGTCGGCGCATGGCGTGATCGACAGTGCGGCCGAGGCAGTTGAAGCGAACAACAGCGCGGCGGTTGCCAGCGCTGTCCTGGTCAACATCATTACTTTCATGGCTGTCATCTCCGGTCATCCCTTTACCCTGGACGAGAGCCCGACCTTGGTCCGGGGTCGGCATTCCGTGCTCAGGTCCCCACCTGATTCGATGCAAGTTGCGGGCCAGTTTGCCGCGCTGCGTCAACGGCGCGGAAAGCTGACGCATCAGAAGGGTTTGCAAGGGGCCGGCCGGAGGCCGTTGATTGGCTTTTCCGGGCAGTGTAGGAATCGACGACGCGAACGATTCCTGTTGATCCACGGCTTGCCCGCCGCGCGTCGCTGCCGCGATGCGAATGCGTCCCGGCCAGCGGAGTGGATCGTCGATCGGTCAGCCACTTGGCGCGCGCCGGCCGGCTTCGATCGAGTCCGGCTCGCACCGCAACCGGCCAGGCTGGCGCCCGCCCAGACGTAAGGATTCCCGACGTCCCGCCTTTGCCGGGTCGGACCGCAGCAACTCATTGAGTCATCGTAGAAAAGTTGCTAAACACCGTGCCTGGCGCGTCTTAGAAGCAGGATTCCGGGGCGGAAATGTGCCATGTAAGAATACCGCAGATCCAATCGTCTCCTTGGAGCTGCGGTTTTCGTCCGAAATCACGGTTCTAAGCTTGCTGGAGGGCCCGAAATCCGGGGTTTGTTGTGACGAGACAATGAGTTATTGCGGTCCGACCCGCACAGGATCTCAGAGGATCGTCTTGTCGACCACCGTGGACTTGCCGCTCTCGAGGCCGCTCTTGGTGTACGCGGTGACCGCGAAGTACCAGGTGGCGGCACTGAGATTCTCGATCATCTGGCTGGTCTGGCCGGCGTTGGTGATGCTGGTCACGTAGGCCATCGCGCCCGGGCTGGTGCCGTAGTACAGCTTGTATCCGGCCAGGTTGGTCAGTGCAGTGCCATCTGTGTTCTGCGTCGGCGGCACCCAGGAGATCGTGGCGCTGCCCAGCGTCGGCTGGCTCACAAACAACGTGAAGGCCTTGAGCGACTTGCTGGACTTGCCATCGCTGACGGTGATGGTGATCGGGCCGTACTCGCCGGCCTGCGACGGCGTGCCCCAGAGGCGGCCGGTCTTAGAGTCGAACTGTGTCCAGGCGGGCCGGTTGGTCACCGAGAAACTCAGGACGTCGCCGTCCGGGTCCGAAGCGGTCGGAGTGAAGCTCCAGGGCGCGCTGACCACCAGCGAAGTGTCAGGCGAGCCGGAGATCAGCGGCGACCCGTTCGAGGGCGGTGGGGGTTCTGTGCCACCCTGGTTGCTCGGGCTGTTGCCGCGGCCGATGGAGCCGATCTCGGCGAGCTGCGCATCCGTGGCCGTGCCGGCGAGCTGGACCGCCTGATTCAGCACCGTATCGATGCCACTCGGCAGGCGCGACGCGATCGCATCGGAAGTGGAGCCTGGTACGGCGGTGTGCATCACCTCGATCGTATCGGCGATCCGCGGGTCATCGACCAGCACCTGGGCGCTCCAGAGCGCGCGGATGGCCTGCTGGAAGGCTGCGGCAGGAATGCGCACATTGCCAACGGTCGCACTGGCTGGTGCGTTCGGGCGAATCTGGAGGATGGCATTGTCCATCGCGCGGGTCGAGTCGGTGCCATAGACATGCAGCCGGTTGGCCATGGCCTGCACCAGCACCGCAGCGCTGGCGACGTTGG
>CAYMHN010000706.1:0-2103 GCA_964390235.1 uncultured Candidatus Competibacteraceae bacterium | reverse complement strand
TACTGCCGGGCAGGGCCTGGTAATCGACCCCGGGCGTGGCGCTGCCGCCGACCGAGTAGCGGATGGTGGCCGGTTCAGCCACCGGCTGGGCGAGGCTGACCGTGAATTCGCCGTTGACGTCGGGTTCGGCGGCGTCGCGGGTGGCAACTATGCTGACCGTTGGGGCCGGTGCCAGGACAGTGAGCGTGACTGGCAAGAACAGGGTAAAGGGGCTTTCATTCAAAGCCCCGCCAAATATTTCCACACTTCCCGAGTAGCTGCCGGGGGGTAGCTGGTTCGCCGCGCTGGTGACCGAGAAATTGAAATCGAAGACGCCGGATGGAGTCTCGCACTCACCGCCGGACGTTGACACGCCGAGCCAGTCGACAGGTAGCGCTTCGATGAAGGCATTAAGGCAGCCGTTTACCCGGACGTTTTGCGAAGTGGGGCTGAAAGGCCCGCCCGGCGGGCCGCTGAAGCTGATCGAGGTGGGCGAGAGCGTCTGGGCATGGCCCGGACTGATGCACCATAGCGAAACGGCTATCAGCAGGAGAAAACGGCCGGCCCGATGCCGGGCCGATGCTGGTACTTGGGGCATTTGCATGGCGGTTTCTCCTGCCTCCCGTCAATCAGGTATCGATAGTTGGGTTTGCTGATCCTCGCTGTCTCGGCTCAGAACTCGAACCTCACTCCGGCGCTGATCGAGTAATGGCTCAGATTGCTGTAGCCGAGGATGCGCTGGTAGTCGATGAAACCGGCCGTGCCACCGGCGAACTGCGCCGAGACGCCGACTCCGACGTTGAAGTAGTTGCTGTCGTTGCTGTCAACCGGCAGCGCGAAACTGGTACCACTGGGGTCGCCCACGAAGCGGCCGGTCACCGAGTCATTGCCGTCCTCGAATTCGTAGATCCACTCGGCGCTGGCATAGGGCAGCAAGACGCCCCAGGACTGACCGATGGCGTAGGTTGCCTGCCCACCCAGACCCAGGGTGAAGGACTTGAAGGACTGATCGTCGATCGCCACGGCCCAGCCGGAGCCATCCACCGTTGGATTGGAGACCCGATCCTCGCGGTAACCGTCGATGTCGACCTTGAGATACTGCAAGCGTCCGGTGGGAATCAGGGTCAGGGCATCGCGGCGGATCTCGTAGCCGGCGGTCAGGGCCAGTCCCAGTTGATCCCCGTCGAAGCTGGAGTAGAAGGTCTGGTCGACTTCGGCGCGATCCGGCAGGGTGTAGCGCATCCGCCGCTCCTGATCGTAATCGCCACGCCCGATGGTGAAGCTGCCATCGACGAAGAAGCTGTCGTCCCGATACCAGGTACCGAACAGGGTGAAGGAGTAGTTGTCGGCATCCAGCGTGCCACGGTCGGCATCGATGTCGGTATCCAGCTTGGCGTAACCCAGGGCGCCGCCCAGGATGAAATTGTCGGTCAGGCGGTAATCCACCCCCACGGTAAGCCCCAGGACATCGTAGTCGAAGCCCTCAACATTGGTGGTGCGGTCGCGATCACCGGAACTGAAGCGGCCGCTGACGAACACGCCCAGCCGGCTGAACCCCGGGTCATCGGCGCTGGCGCCACCACCCAGGGCTTCCAGCAGGCTCTGCATCTGCTGGCCGGAAACCGTGGTGCCGGCAACGTCGAGGCTGAGTCCGTGGAGGCTGAACAGCTGGGTGGAGCCGGCCCGCAGGGCGGCCAGGCGGGCACCTACATTGCCCGTCTGGAGCTGGACGCTGGTCAGCGAGGAGTCCGACGGAGCGCTGGCTTGATCGGGGGTGATCACCGCCAGCGCGCCACCGGTGGAGGCGTCCTCGGCGAAGGCGGCACCGATCAGGGCGTTGCAATCGCGCTGCAGGTCGGCGCTGACTATGCCTTGCGGGCAGACGGTACCGATCACATCGGCCATGCTGACCTGGCCCGGGCTGGTGGCGAATTTTTCCAGTTGCTCGACCACCGGGGATTTCGGTGGTTCCGGTGGTTCCTCATCGCGGACCGTGACGGCAATGCTGGCGGTCGCGCTCAGGTTGACGGTGCTGTCGGTGACGGTCAGCGTGACGGTCCGCGCGCCGGGGGTATTGAATACCACGGTGACCGGGCCGGCCGACTGGCTGCTGGCCGGGTCGGC
>CAYMHN010000705.1:0-2108 GCA_964390235.1 uncultured Candidatus Competibacteraceae bacterium | reverse complement strand
GTGACCCGCTCGGCGGTGCTGGAGACCCTGGCCGAGGACTATATCCGCACCGCCCGCGCCAAGGGCCTGAGCCGGACCCGAGCGCTGTGGCGGCATGCGGTGCGCAACGCCCTGATCCCGGTGGTGACCATCATGGGCCTGCAATTCTCCTTCCTGCTGGCCGGCACCATCATCATCGAACAGGTGTTCTATCTGCCGGGTCTGGGCCGGTTGATCTTCCAGGCCATTGCCCAGCGCGATCTGATCGTGGTCAAGGATCTGGTGATCCTGTTGGCCGCCACCGTGGTGCTGGTGAATTTCATCGTCGATCTGCTGTACGTCGTGCTCGACCCGCGGCTGCGCGCCGGTCTGCATGCGCATTGAAGCGGATGAACTGCTGCGTGCCGCCCGCGGCAGCCGCAGTCTGGTTGTGGGCGGCGCGATCACCCTGCTGTTCGTCGCGGTGGCCGTGCTGGCCCAGTTCTGGACCCCGCATCCGGTCACCACCATGAACATCGCCGGCCGCTTGCAAGGGCCTGCGGCACCGCACTGGCTGGGCACCGACCAGTTCGGCCGGGACCTGCTCTCCATGCTGATGGTCGGCGCCGGCAATTCCATCGCCGTGGCCCTGGTGGCGGTCGCTATCGGCCTGGGACTGGGCGTGCCGCTGGGCGCCCTGGCCGCGGCCCGGCGCGGCTGGCTGGACGAGGCCGTGATGCGCTTCAATGACTTCGCCTTCGCCTTCCCGGCACTGTTGTCGGCGATCATGATCACCGCCATCTTCGGTCCGGGCGCGATCAATTCCATCATCGCCATCGGCATCTTCAACATCCCGGTGTTCGCCCGGCTGACCCGCGGCGCGGCCCTGGTGGTATGGCAGCGCGAGTTCGTGCTGGCCGCCCGGGTGGCCGGCAAGGGCACTACCCGGATCACCGTCGAGCATATCCTGCCCAATATCTCGGCGGTGCTGATCGTGCAGCTCACCATACAGTTCGCGTTGGGCATACTGGCCGAGGCCGGCCTGAGCTTTCTCGGTTTGGGCACCCAGCCACCCATGCCCAGCTGGGGCAAGATGCTGGCCGAGGCCCAGACCCTGCTGTTTCTGGCCCCGCGGTTGGCGGTCCTGCCGGGACTGGCCATCGTACTGACCGTGCTGGGTCTGAACCTGTTCGGCGACGGTCTGCGCGATGTGCTCGACCCCAAGCTGCGCCGGCTGCGCTGAGACGGACATGGCGCTGCTGGAGATCGAGGGATTGGACGTCACCCTGCCCGGTGCCCACGGTCCGGCCCGGATACTGGAGGACATCGCTCTCGCGCTGGAGGCCGGCGAGAGCCTGGGTCTGGTGGGTGAATCCGGCTGCGGCAAGTCGATGACCGCCCTGGCCATCATGGGCCTGCTGCCGGATCATGCCCGGATCGCCGGTTCCATCCGCCTCGACGGTCGTGAGCTATGCGGCCTGGCGGAGCGCGACTACTGCCGGCTGCGCGGGCGACGGATCGCCATGGTGTTCCAGGAGCCGATGACCGCTCTCAATCCGGTGCAGACCATCGGCGCCCAGATTGCCGAGAGCCTGCGCCTGCACCTGGGACTCAACCGGCACGAGACCGAGCGCCGCTGCCAGCAACTGCTGGAGCGGGTCGGCCTGCCCCGATCGCGCTTCTCACCGGCACTGTATCCGCATCAACTATCCGGCGGCCAGCGGCAGCGGGTGGTGATCGCCATCGCCCTGGCCTGCGGACCCGGGCTGCTGATCGCCGACGAGCCGACCACCGCACTGGACGTGACCATACAGGCGCGGATCCTGGACCTGATCGCCGAAATCGTGGTCGAGGACGGCATGGGTCTGCTGTTGATCACCCACGATCTGGGCGTGGTCGCCGAGATGACCGACCACGTGGCGGTGATGTATGCCGGACGCATCTTCGAGCAGGCGCCGACCGGCGAGCTATTCCGGCGCATGGCGCATCCCTACAGCCACGGTCTGCTGCGCGCCATGCCCCAGCTGGCCCTGATCGACAGCACCCGCCGGCTGGCGGCCATCCCCGGTTTGGTGCCGGACCCGGCCGACAAGCCACCCGGCTGTTTGTTCGCCGACCGTTGCCCACGGGTCGGTGAATCCTGCCGCCGT
>CAYMHN010000704.1:0-2109 GCA_964390235.1 uncultured Candidatus Competibacteraceae bacterium | reverse complement strand
CCGGGGCGGCGCTGCGCGTCCTGCGGGAGTAAGCCATGTCCGAGGCGCCGCGACAGCCCGACACCGCCGGCGACCAGCCGTTGGTGACCGCCAAGGGTCGTTTCGACTCCGATCGTTATGTCGTGGCCGGGTTCGCGGTGCTGGTCGCCGCACCGCTGCTGGTGTTCGTCGCCTTCCCCTTGTGGAACATCCTGCGCCTGAGTTTCCAGACCGACGACGGCTTCGGATTCGAACACTATCTGCGCTATTTCGGCACCCAGCGCTCGCTGACCATCATCCAGAACACCTTCGCGGTCGGCGTGACGGCGACGCTGATCACCATCGTGCTAGCTTATGTCTTCGCCTACGCCATGCACCGCTCGCAGCTGCCCGGCAAGTCGGTATTCCGCTTGCTGGCGCTGTTGCCGCTGTTCGCGCCGTCGCTGATCCAGGCCCAGGGCCTGCTGCTGCTGCTGGGTCGCAACGGCATCATCAACCGCAGCTTCGATCTCGGTATCGACATCTACGGCTTCTGGGGCATCGTCATCGCCGATGTACTGTACGCCTTTCCCCACGCCTTTCTGATCCTGTCGGCGGCCCTGGCCATCGCCGATGCGCGGCTGTACGAGTCGGCCACCATGCTCGGCGCCTCGAACTGGCGGATCTTCCGGACGGTGACGCTGCCAGCCACCAAGTACGGGCTGATGTCGGCGGTGTTCATCGTGTTCACCATCGTCATCACCGACTTCGGCAACCCGATGGTAATCGGCGGCGACTACAATGTGCTGGCCACCGATATGTACAACCAGGTGCTGGGCCAGGCCAATTTCCAGCGCGGCACGGTGATCGGCGTGGTCCTGCTGCTGCCGGCGGCGATCGCGGTACTGGCCGAGAAGTGGATCTCCCGGCGCCAGTACGCGACCGTCTCGGCCCAGTCGCGCAGACTGACGGTACCCCGCAACCCGCGCTTCGACCGGCTGATGCTGGGCTACGTGAGCATCGTCTGTGGCGCGATCGTGTCCATCGTGGCGATCGTCCTGTTCGCCAGTTTCGTGCACCTGTGGCCGTACAATATGAGTTTCAGCCTGCGCCATTATAACTTCGACGTCCAGCAAGGCAGCCGGCCCTTGTGGAACAGCGTCCAGGTGTCCCTGGCGGCGGCGCTGATCGGCATGATCGGCGCCGTGTGCGCGGGCTATGTGATCAGCAAGTTCAGAAATGCCGGTACCCGGTTCCTGTACTTCCTGGCGATACTGCCGGCGGCGGTGCCCGGCACCGTGCTGGGCCTGGGCTACATCCTCGCGTTCAACAATCCGGCCAATCCGCTGCACTTTCTCTATGGCACTTTCGCCCTGCTGGCACTGTGCAATGTGTATCACTACCACGCCCAGGGGTTTCTGATCGCCTCCACCAGCGTCAAGCAGATCAGCAACAGCTTCGACGAGGTCTCGGCCTCGCTCGGCGCCGGCTTCTTGCGGACCTTGCGCAAGATCACCCTGCCCATCATCTGGCCAACGGTGATCAGCGTCGGCGTGTTCTTCTTCATGCGCAGCATGGTGACCCTGGCCGCGGTCATTTTCCTGTTCACCCCCCAGACCCAGCTCGCGGCGGTGTCGGTACTGATGCTGGAGGATCGCGGCGCCACCAATCAGGCGGCGGCGTTCTCCGTGTCCATCATGGCCCTGGTCATCGGCGTGCTGCTGGCGGTTCACCTGCTGCTGCGGCTGTGCGGGGTGCGCCAGGTGTCGATTATTCGATAGCGCATGGTGCGTTGTTGAAATCCACATGTGGCACACCACACAAATAATGTTGTAACTCCAACTTATTTGATGCTACCCTCGCCGCTACTGCCACAAGAGGGGGTAACACCATGGGCGGATTCAGACTCGGCCTGGCGCTCGCCGCCATCCTGTTCCTCACCGGTATCGACCGGGCGCTGGCCTGGTCGCTGGAGGAAGCGGCCGCACCCTACCGCGGGACCACCATCCGCACCATCGGCGAGGCCCTGCCCCCGCTGGAGGCCATGGAAGTCCTGAAAGCGGAATTCGAGGAGCGCACCGGCATCGAGGTCATCGTCGAGATGTACGAGCACTCCGAGGCCGTGAACAAGGTCATGCTCGACCTCAACTC
>CAYMHN010000703.1:0-2111 GCA_964390235.1 uncultured Candidatus Competibacteraceae bacterium | reverse complement strand
GATCACGACGACAGCCATGATGCATACCGAGAAGGCGGCCGCCTGACTGTGATTGCCGGAATCGTCCAGAAGCAGCACCGAGACAGCCGCCACCTGGGTCCTTGGGGTGGTGAGGAAAATCACCGCCGACAGCGTGACCATGCTGCGCATGAAGAAGAAGACGGCAATGGAGATGATCGACGGCCAGATGATAGGCAAGGTGATCTTGCCCATGGTGCGGAACAGGCCGGCACCGAGGCATTTCGAGGCCTCGTCAAACGTGGCGCTGATCTGCTTCACGCTGGTCGTGGCGATCAGGAATCCTTGCGCATGGTAGTGATAGACGTTGCACACCGCCAGGATCACGATCGTGCCGTAGATGAGATAGACCGGGTTGGCAGGATCGTTGAAGGCGAGAATATACCCCAGCCCCAGCACCATGCCGGGAACCGCGGCGGGCAGGATCGACAAGAAGTACAGCCCGCGCGTGAATGGATTGGGGAACTTCTCGATGACATAGGCGCCGCCGACGGTGAACACGGTGCCGATCACCGCGGCCAGCAGCGATACCCAGATGCTGGTCCACAGCGGCTGGATGCCATTCTGGACGTCGAAATAGTAGTGCTTCAAACTGAGGCTCATGTTCCACGGCCACAGAGTGATGAAGCTGGCCAGAAAGACGATGCCGACCACCGCCAGGATGCATAGGGAAACGAGCGAAACATAGATCAGCATCAAGGTGTCGAAGCGCCGGTTCGGCCGGATCTGCAACGGCTGCGATTGCGCCGCCACCAGCGAATACCGGCGGCTGGTGACCCACCGCTCCACCGCCACGGCGATGGCCGCCGGCACCAGCAGGATCACGCCGACAACCGCGCCCATCTCGAAATTTGCCTGACCCGAGACCTGGTTGTAGATCTCGGTTGCCAGAACGTCGAAGTCGCCGCCGATGACCATCGGGTTGCCGAAATCGGTCATCACGATGGTGAAGACGACAAAAGTGGCGGACATCAGCCCGTATTTCGTCGACGGCAGCGTCACAGTGCGAAAGATGCGAGGGCTCGAGGCGCCCAGCATCCTGGCCGACTCGTAAAGCCGCGCATCGGCAACCGCCAGCGCGGCCGAGAGGATCAGCAGCGCGTGGGGAAAGCTGTAAAGCACGTCGGCGATGACGATACCCCAGAAGCCGTAGATCTCCAGGCCCAGATCGAAGGTGCGATTTACCACCCCGTTGCGGCCCAGCAAGAACAGGATGCCAAGCGCCTGAACCAGAGAGGGTGCAAACAGCGGGATCATGGCGATGAGTCGGAAACCCGACCTGAACGGCAGCACCGAGCGATGCAGCGCATAGGCGAAGACATAGGCGAGCACGATGGTAATGACCGTCGCGGTGGTCGAAACGGCTACGGAGTTCCAGATGATGCCGACGAAGCGCGCATCGGTGAAATAGCGTGCATAGTTGCCAAGGCCGAAGCCGTCCGGGGTAAGGAAGCTCCGGTTAAGGATGCTCCACAGCGGAACCAGAACGAAGACGATGAGGGGGAGCGCGACAGCGGCGGCAAAGCCGAACGCCACCAGCGTGTCGGAATCGAGCCTGCGGCGCGACGTTCGCGAAGCAACGAACGCGACCATCACCGCTCGACCTCGCCGAGATGGTGTATGGCGCCGGGCGGTATCCTCACGCTCAGCCTGGTGCCGGGGTCCAGCGTGGACCTGGCGCCGCGCAGCTCTACCAGCAGCTTCTGGCCATCGACCCGCAATACGACCCGGCTGACATTGCCGAGAAACACATGGCGTTCGATCTCGCCGATGATCACGTCCTCGTCGCCGTCCCCTTCGGCCTCGGCGGGCTCGATATGCTCCGGCCTGACCCCGATGAGGCAGTTCTTGCCGTCTGGAACGGTGACCGGGCGATAGCGGCTCAGGCTTGCGCCCGCACCATTGCCGACCTGGAGCACATTCATGCGCCCGATGAACTCCGCCACGAAGCGATTGGCGGGTGCGCTGTAGAGATCTTTTGCGCTACCGACCTGTTGGACCACGCCCGAGTCCAGCACCACGATGTGGTCGGCCATCTCCATGGCTTCGTCCTGGTCGTGGGTGACCATCACCGTGGTGATGCCAAGTTCGCT
>CAYMHN010000702.1:0-2112 GCA_964390235.1 uncultured Candidatus Competibacteraceae bacterium | reverse complement strand
CCGAGGGTACATGTGCGAAACAGGTCAGGGTACATGCGGTGGACAATAGCGGCCTATTCCGGGGCCCCACCAGCCTTCGCTGGCATGACAAGATGATGCAAACGGATCGGGAAGTGCGCTAGCCGGTCGAGGCGATGAACTTGACGATGCGGGGCACGATTTCGGTGCGGAAGCGGTAGCCGTTGAAGACGCCGTAATGACCGACCCCGGCTTGCAGGTGATGGCGCTTGCGGGACTTGGGGATGTTGCGGCACAGATCGTGGGCGGCTTCGGTCTGGCCGACGCCGGAGATGTCGTCGCGTTCGCCCTCCACCGTCATCAGTGCCGTTGCGGTGATGGCGGCGGGCTCCACCAGGCCGCCACGATGGGTGAAGGTTCCATTCGGCAGGGCATGGCGGATGAACACCTGCTCGACGGTCTGCAGGTAGAATTCCGCCGTCAGATCCATGACCGACAGATACTCGTCGTAGAATTCCCGGTGCTTCTCGGCCGGTTCGTGGTCGTCGTGAACCAGATGCCAGAACAGTTCCTTGTGCGCGTCCATATGGCGGTCGAGGTTCATCGTGGTGAACCCTGCGAGCTGGAGAAAACCGGGGTAGACGTCCCGCCTGTAACCGGGATTGGGCATCGGCACCGGAACGATCGCGTTGCGGCTGAGCCAGTCGATGCCGTGGCTCAGCGCCATGTCGTTGACCACTGTCGGGTTGCGCCGGGTATCGATCGGTCCGCCCATCAGGATCATCGACAGCGGCACCAGCGGATCATCGCGCTGGCTCATCAGCGACACCGCCGCCAGCACCGGTACCGCGGGCTGGCACACCGCCATCACATGCACCGGCTCGCCGAGCCATCCCAGCATCTCGATCAGGTAATCGACGTAATCCTCCAGATTGAAGGTCCCCTTGTCCAAGGGCACCTGGCTGGCGTCCTCCCAGTCGGTGATATAGACGTCCGTGTGGGGCAGCATGGCCTCCACGGTGCCGCGCAGCAGCGTTGCATAATGGCCCGACAGCGGCGCCACCAGCAGAAGCTTGGGCTGGGTTGCGGCCGCGCCTTCGAGGTGGGATTGCGACTTGCGGAAATGCAGCAGGCGGCAGAAGGGCCGCTGCCACACCGTCTCGGTGACGACCGGCACCGTGCGGCCGTCCACGATTGTGGACTGGATCTCGAACTCCGGCTTGCCGTAGCGCCGGGTCAGGCGCTCGAACATCTCCAGCGAAGCGGCCATCGAGCGGCCCACATGGGTGGTGGAAAACGGGTTGACCGGCATGCGCCAGAGCATGCGGCTGCACGACGCCGCGGCCCGCCATGGCATCGCGGCGGCATGGTTCAATTCATAAAAAAAGTACAGCATCTACTTGGCCCCCCAGCCGATTCGCCCATGCCCCAGAGCGCGCAGGATAGCAACTGCGCGGCACGTTGCCAACCAAGCTGTTGATGAGCTGGGTTAATTCGGCGTTCTAACGCCCCAAGCTGCGGGAGAGTTCCCGCTGCGGTTGTCGGTCACGACTGAACGGCGGCAAGCACGGCTTCGGCGATATCCTTGGGACTGGTGCCGAAGCTGAAGTGCTGCACGAATTCGCCGTCGGGGTCCATGAGGTAGGTGATGCTCGTATGGTCCATCAGGTAGCCGTCGGGGCCGGCGTCGTCTTCGACCTTCTCGTACCAGACCCGATAGGCCCTGGCGACGGCGGCGATCTCGTCCGGCGAACCGGTCAGCCCGATGAGTCTGGGATGGAAGTGGGCCACGTATTCGCCGAGGCGGGCCGCGGTATCGCGCTCAGGATCGATGGTGATGAACAGCGGCTGGATGCGCTCGGCTTGCCCGCCCATGGCATCGAGGGCTGCCGACATGACCTGCAGTTCGGCCGGGCACAGGTCTGGGCAGTAGGTGAAGCCGAAGGCGACCAGCATGTACTTGCCGCGGAATTCCTCGTCGCTCACCCGCTCGCCGGTGTGGGCGGTGAGCGTGAACGGGCCGCCGACATCGGCCTTGCCGGTCACCACCATGCGCGGAAGCTCGGGCGCCACCGTGTAGGCGGCAAGCCCGGCCAGCGCCACCGCGATGGTGAGCCCGAGCAAAACGATGTTATGGGTCCGGCGCAGCATCAT
>CAYMHN010000701.1:0-2113 GCA_964390235.1 uncultured Candidatus Competibacteraceae bacterium | reverse complement strand
GCGAACCCGGCCGCCTTCGGCCGGTCTGTACCTGGAATTATGTCATTATTGTAATCCCGTGCATCTGGCCATGCGTCCCGGCTTGGTTACAATGCGCACCAACCTCGGACAATGAATCGGTGATCATGCGTCGTATCCTGACCGCCTTGTGTATCGCGCTGCTGCTGACCGGTGCCACCGCCGGTGCGCAGGACATCACCCGCTCCTGGGCCATCGCCGAATTCGGCGAACCGCTGCACCGCGACGTTTTCGAGCACTGGCCCTACGCCAACCCGGACGCGCCCAAGGGCGGGCGCATCGTGCTCGGAGCGTTCGGCTCCTACGACAGCCTCAATGTCTACATTCTGCGCGGCACCTGGGCCTCGGGCATCGGCCTGATCTCCGACAGCCTGATGGTCGGTTCCGGCGACGAACTGGCCAGTCTGTACGGGCTGATCGCCGAGTCTGTGGAATACCCCGAGGACAAGAGCTGGATCATCTTCAATCTGCGCCCGGAAGCCCGGTTTCATGACGGCACGCCGATCGTGGCCCGGGATTTCGAGTTCACCTTCAACGTGATCCGCGAGCACGGTCGGCCGTTTCTGCAATCGTTCTACGAGGAGGTCGAGAGCGTCGAGGTGCTGGACGACCACCAGCTGAAGTTCAGCTTTTCGACCCGCGACAATATGAAGCCGCTGATCAAGATCGCCAGCCTGTCCCCGGAACCCCGCCATTACTGGGCGGAGCGCGACATCAGCCGGACCTTTCTGGAGCCGCCGCTGGGCAGCGGGGCCTACCGGATCAGCAATGTCGATCCCGGCCGCTCGATCAGCTACGAGCGGGTGCCGGATTACTGGGGCGCCGACCTGCCGGTCAACCGCGGGCTGCACAATTTCGACAGCATCCGCTACGACTACTACCGCGACATGGAAGTGATGTTCGAGGCCTTCAAGGCCGGCGAGATCGACTTCCGCGCCGAGAACAGCGCGCGGCGCTGGGCCACCGGCTATGACATCGCCCAGGTCCGCAACGATCAGATCGTGATCGAGACCCTGCCGGACGAGAACCCGCAGGGCATCCAGGCGTTCTTCTTCAATCTGCGCCGATCCCAGTTCGATGACCTGCGCACCCGCGAAGCGCTGGGCTATCTGTTCGACTTCGAGGCCATCCAGCGCACCGTGCTGTACGGTCAGTACGCGCGGGTCAACAGCTACTTCCCGAATTCCGACTTCGGGGTCGCCGGCCAGCCGCCGCCACCGGAGGAGATCGCCATCCTGGAACCCTATCGGGATCAACTCCCGCCCGAGGTGTTCGAGCAGGACTTCCAGCCCCCGGTCAGCGATGGCAGCGGCACTATCCGCACCCAGTTGCGTGAGGCCCTGCGCCTGTTCGGCGAGGCCGGCTGGGAGTTGCGGGACGGCCGGCTGATGAAGAACGGCAGCCAGATGCAGATCGAGTTTCTGATCGTCTCGGCCGATACCGAACGGGTGATCGCCCCGTTCATCCAGAATCTGCGCCGGGTCGGCGTCAACGCCGCGATCCGGCTGGTCGACTCGGCCCAGTACGAGCGGCGCATCGACGAGCGTGATTTCGATATCATCACGGTGCGGCTGAACTTCTTCCCGCCGCCGGGGCCGGAGCTGCGCTCCTACTACGGTTCGGTGGCGGCCGACATCGAGGGTTCGGCGAACATGGCCGGGATCAAGCACCCGGTGGTCGACGAACTGATCGAGCAGATCATCGCCGCCCGCGACCTGGATACCCTCAAGGCCACCTCGCGGGCCCTGGACCGGGTGCTGCTGTGGCAGCATTACGTGATCCCGCAGTTCTACAACGACGCCTTCCGCATCGCCTACTGGAACCGCTTCGACCGGCCCGAGACCCTGCCGCGCTACGGCACCGGCTTTCCGACCAGTTGGTGGCTGGATGCGGACAAGGACGGCCGGCTGTCGTTGCGGCGTTAAACCACCCGTCCATGTACGCCTATATCGTCCGGCGCCTGCTGCTGATCATCCCCACCCTGCTGGGGATCATGGTGGTCAACTTCATCATCGTGCAGTTCGCGCCCGGCGGACCCATAGAGTACCTTATCGCCCAGATGCAGGGCACGGCGGTAGACGCCACGGCCCGCTTC
>CAYMHN010000700.1:0-2121 GCA_964390235.1 uncultured Candidatus Competibacteraceae bacterium | reverse complement strand
AGGCTGTGGTCGCTTCCAGCTGGTGGCGGGGCTGCGCGGCACGGACAGCGGCCGGCGCGGTATCCTGGGTCTGGCCTACGACGGCCACAGCCTGACCGCCCGTCTCGATGGCGCGCCGGTGCGTACCCTGGCCGAACTGGCCGTGCAGCTGCCGGTGCTGCTGCTCAACCCCGACGGCCACCGCTTGCTGGACGACGGCCCGCAGCTGCGCCGCCGATTCATCGACTGGGGGGTGTTTCATCACGAGACCCGGTTTCTGGCGGTGTGGAAGCGCTACCATGGTGCGCTGCGGCAGCGCAACAGCGCCCTGCGCGGCGGCATGGACGCGCGTGGCCTGCGGGTCTGGGATGCCGAACTGGTTGCCAGCGCGGAGCACCTGGACCGGTTGCGCGAACGGTTCTGTGAGGGCCTGGAAGCCGCGCTACGCCATTTTCTCGCCCAACTGCTATCCATGACCGTCCAGCTGGAATATCAGCGTGGCTGGCCTCAGGGACGCGATCTGGGCGATCTGCTACGGGCCGATCTGGACACCGACCGCCGTCAGGGTCATACCCGCCGCGGTCCGCACCGGGCCGACTTCAGCGTGCGGCTGGATGGTCAGTCGGCGGCGCTACGCCTGTCCCGTGGCCAGCAGAAGCTGCTGGTGATCGCTCTGGTGCTGGCGCAGGCTCGACTGTACCAGACCCGTCACGAGCAAGTATGCAGCTTGTTGATCGATGATTTGCCGGCCGAGCTGGACCCGCCCAACCGGCGGCGGGTGATGGAATGCCTGGCCGAACTGGGCAGCCAGCTGTTCATCACCGCCATTGAGCCCGAACTGCTGGACAGCGCCACGTGGCGGCATGCGCGAAGCTTCCGGCTGACTGATGGCCGGGTCGACGAAGTGGTATAATTACCGCTTTAGAAAAGGATGTGATTTCCGATGAGCGAAGCGCTGGCTTACAACTCCACCAACATCAAGGTGCTCAAGGGCCTGGACGCGGTACGCAAGCGCCCCGGCATGTACATCGGCGATACCGATGACGGCACCGGCCTGCATCACATGGTGTTCGAGGTGGTGGACAACTCCATCGACGAGGCCCTGGCCGGCCATTGCAGCGCCATCAAAGTCACCATCCATACCGATGAATCGATCACCGTGGTCGACGACGGCCGCGGCATCCCGGTCGATCTGCATGCCGGGGAAGGACGATCGGCGGCCGAAGTGATCATGACCGTGCTGCATGCTGGCGGCAAGTTCGACGACAATTCCTACAAGGTCTCCGGCGGTCTGCACGGGGTCGGGGTATCGGTGGTCAACGCCTTGTCCGAGTCGCTGCACCTGATCATCCGCCGCGACGGCAAGGTCTACGAGCAGTTCTACCGCCACGGCGATCCGGTCATTCCCTTGACCGTGGTCGGCGAGGCTGGCGACACCGGCACCGAAATCCATTTCAAGCCCAGCTCCGGGACTTTCACCAATATCGAGTACCATTACGATATCCTGGCCAAGCGGCTGCGCGAGCTGTCGTTCCTGAACTCCGGCGTGCGCATCGAGCTGAGCGACGAGCGGACCGGCAAGAGCGACGTGTTCGAGTACCAGGGTGGCATCCGCGCCTTCGTCGAGCACCTGAATCGCAACAAGACCCCGCTGCACCCCTCGGTGTTCTACTGCAATACCGAGCGCGACGAGATCGTGGTCGAGGTGGCCTTGCAGTGGAACGATTCCTACCAGGAGAACATCTTCTGCTTCACCAACAACATTCCGCAGCGTGACGGTGGCACCCATCTGGCCGGGTTCCGCAGCGCCATGACCCGCACCCTGAACAGCTACATGGAAGCCGAGGGCATACTCAAGAAGGCCAAGGTGGCGACTACCGGGGATGATGCCCGCGAGGGCTTGACCGCCGTGCTCTCGGTCAAGGTGCCGGACCCCAAGTTCTCTTCCCAGACCAAGGACAAGCTGGTCTCCAGCGAGGTCAAGGGTATCGTCGAATCGGTGCTGGCTGAGAGCTTGCACGATTTCCTGCTGGAGCAACCGGCCGAGGCGCGGATCATCACCGGCAAGATCGTCGAGGCCGCCCGGGCCCGCGAGGCGGCCCGCCGCGCCCGCGAAATGACCCGCCGCAAGGGTGCCCTGGA
>CAYMHN010000699.1:0-2134 GCA_964390235.1 uncultured Candidatus Competibacteraceae bacterium | reverse complement strand
GGTTTGGGATTACACCATTTCCAGTTACCCCGCCAGCCAAGCAGCTGAACTGATTGACGAACAGATCGGAGCCAAAACAAAGCACCTACATGTGCCCGGTTGGATCGTCCGACATCCGGAAAAGCATTTTCTACCCTTCCTGGCCGGCCTGATCGATACCGATGGTACCGTCAGCCGCGAGCGTGGCAATGCCACTATTTCCATGCGGAACGCCGATTTCGCCGCCGAGTTACAGGCCTTGTTAGGCCTGTTCGGGGTCCATGGCGCCATCGGCCAACGCAAAGCGCGTGAGCATGTCTACAATGGTCACTTGGTACGCGACAATGGTGGCGCCAGCCTGAAAATTTCCGATTCCGCTTTTCTGGTCGCCGTGGCCAAATACATGGCGGATAATGGCAAGCGCGGCCGTATCCTCGAACATGCCACCCAAGCAGGACAGTATGATAACCATGTTATTCCCGAAGAACTCCGCCAGGCGCTGCGACAGCAACTTCCCGATCTGAGCCATACTGAACGTCAGCGCCTGGGTTTCTACCACGGGTACCACGAGCGCCGGGTGGTCAGCCGTATCTGGCTGGATCGCTGGACCGAACGCTTCCCGGCACTGAAGCCACTGATCTACTTTGCACGGCAACTGCGCCCTGTCGAGGCCATCCGCCGCAACCTCGACTTGCCTGAAACCTTCTACGACTTCACTGTCGAGGGGCATAATAACTACTTGGCTGGTAACAACGGCCTGCTGGTCATCCACAATTGTGGCATCGGCTATGAATTCAGCACTCTGCGCCCGCGTGGCGCCTATGTCTCCGGGGCCGGCGCCTATACCTCGGGGCCGCTGTCGTTCATGGACATCTACGACAAGATGTGCTTCACCGTGTCCTCGGCCGGCGGCCGGCGCGGCGCCCAGATGGGTACCTTCGACGTCGGCCATCCGGATGTCATGGAATTCGTCAAGGCCAAGCGCGAGAATGGTCGATTGCGTCAATTCAACCTCAGCCTGCTGATCACCGAGGAGTTCATGGAGGCAGTCAAGAGCGGCGCCGACTGGCCGCTGGCCTTCCCTCTGCTCGAAAAGGAACTGGACGACCGCATCGATCTGCACGATCCCGAGCAGGTGATCTGGCGCGAATGGCCGACCCGCGAGGGTCTGGTAGTCAATCCCGACGGCAAGGTCGCCTGCAAGATCTACCGCACCATCCCCGCCCGGCGGCTGTGGGACCTGATCATGAACTCCACCTACGACTACGCCGAACCGGGGTTCATCCTGATCGACAGGGTCAACGAGCTGAACAACAACTGGTGGTGCGAGAACATTCGGGCGACCAACCCATGCGCGGAGCAACCCTTACCAGAATATGGGTCATGTCTACTAGGATCCATCAACCTCACCAACTTCGTCCACAATCCGTTCACCGACAAGGCCCGTTTCGACTGGGACACCTACCGCGAGACCGTGGCCGTGTTCACCCGCATGCTGGACAATGTGGTCGAGATCAACGGCCTGCCCCTGGAACAGCAGCGCCACGAGATCCTGACCAAGCGCCGGCATGGCATGGGCTATCTGGGCTTGGGCTCGACCCTGACCCTGCTGCGGATGAAATACGGTGACCCCGAGTCGCTGGAGTTCACCGAACAGGTCACCCGCGAGATGGCGCTGACCGGCTGGCGCACCGGGCTGGAGCTGGCGCGCGAGAAAGGCCCGGCGCCGATCATGGACGAGGAGTTCGAGATCACCCCGGAACTGCTGCGCAAGCGCCCGGAACTGGCGCGCGACGGTTATCAGGCGGGCGACAAGGTCAAGGGCAAGGTGCTGCATACCCGCTACAGCCGTTACATGCAGCAGGTGGCCGAGGTCGAGCCCGAACTGGTGGACGCACTGGCCGAGACCGGCTGCCGCTTCACCCACCACACCTCGATCGCCCCGACCGGCACCATCTCGCTGAGCCTGGCCAACAACGCCTCCAACGGCATCGAGCCGAGCTTCGCGCATCACTACTCGCGCAACGTGATCCGCGAGGGCCGCAAGTCCAAGGAAAAAGTCGATGTGTTCTCCTTCGAGCTGCTGGCCTACCGCGAACTGGTTAACGCCCACGCCATGCCCTTCTCGGAGGCTCCCGAGGAGCAGCTGCCGGAT
>CAYMHN010000698.1:0-2137 GCA_964390235.1 uncultured Candidatus Competibacteraceae bacterium | reverse complement strand
CATCGGGGCCGCGGCCGAATAGTCGTCGATGCGCTTGAAGTACAGTTGATAGACACCGGACAGATCGATTCCGGTCGCCTCGTTCACTGCCGCCGTGGCGCGTTCGGCCTGCGAAAAGGCCTCCAGCGCCCCTGCCCAGTCCCTGGCGCGATAGCACTCAAGGCCACGGTGGTGATGTGCCTGCAACTCAGCAAAATCTTGGGTGTCGCGAAGCTCCGGATCGCCCACCAGGACGTGTATGCGCTCAGGGATGGACTTGCCGACAACCTTGATGAGGTCGACCTCGAGAAACGCATAGCGCGGCGCCAATGCAACCGTGCGCTCGCCCACCAGGATCGGCACGCCATAGGTCTTGGTCAGCCCTTCGATGCGCGAGGCCAGGTTGACCGGATCGCCGAGTGCGGAATAGTCGAAGCGCAGGTCCGAGCCGAGATTGCCGACCAGACAGGTGCCGGTGTTCAATCCGATGCCGACCCTCAGCGGGATGAATCCACGCCCCGCCTCGGCGGCCTCGCGCTCGAGAACGCCGTTGAGGAGATCCAGTTTGGCGCGCATGTCGATGGCCGCATCGCACGCCCGGGCGGCATGATCCTCAAGGTCGACCGGGGCGTTCCAGAACGCCATGATGGCGTCGCCCATGTATTTGTCGATGGTGCCGTGCTCATCCATGATCGCTCTCGACAGCGGCGTGAGGAAGCGATTCATCAGCGAGGTCAAGCCCTGCGGATCGTCCTTGTAGAGTTCCGAAATGGTGGTGAACTTGCGCACATCGCAAAACAGCAGGGTGATCTCGCGGGTCTCCCCGCCGAGCACCAGCCGGTCGGGGTTCGACGACAGCTGCTCGACCAGGTCGCGCGAGATGTACTGGCCGAAGGCGGCGCGGATCGCGGTTCGCTGTTTCTCCTCGCGGAAATAGTTGACGAACACGAGCAGCAGATAGACCGAGAAACTCGCCAGCAGCGGAAACACCGGATCGATCAGCATCGAGCGCCGGTCGTACAGGTACCAGGAGCCGGACAACAGAATGACGGCGATAAGGAAGCCCATGGCGAAGACCAGCCGCGCGCCGAGCATCGGAACCAGGGCCACCATGGCAAGGCAGATTGCCACCGCCATGGCCACTTCCGACCCGAGGGCATAGTTCGGCCGGTGAAGCAGGCCGCTGCCGAGGATGTTTTCCAGCAGCTGGGCGTGGATCTCGACGCCCGGGGTGTTCGGATTGAGCGGTGTGGCCTTGATGTCGTAAAGCCCGATGGACGAGGTGCCGATGAGGACGAGGGTGTCGGCGAATGCCCCTTCGGGCAGCTGACCTTCAAGAACCTCGGCGGCGGAAATGTATCGCCCTGGATCGTAGTGGGAATAATTCACCCACAGCTGGCCATTGCGGTCAGTCGGGATGGTCAGGGACCCGACCATGATGGCGCGCACCCCGGCGGCGTCACTGCGCACCACGATCGACTGCTCCCCCATGGCGACCCGCAAAAGCTCGATCGACAGCGCAGGCATGGTGTGGCCTGCCACCGACATGAGCGCCGGCACCCGGCGCACCACCCCGTCGACCTCCGGCTGCACGGTCACCAGACCGCTGCCCACCGCGGCATCCTGCAGTACCGGCATGTTGGCGATCAGCGAGGGCAGGTGGATGAGGAACTGTCGCGGATCGCCGCCAAGGCTGACAATCGAGCTGGTGCTCGATCCGATATCGTCTCCCGTCAGGCCGCCGTAGCCCGATCGTCCCAGCACGACCTTGGTCGTGCTCATGGCATCGGCCAGCAGCTGATCGTTGCTCGGCAGGGCCCGAAGACGCTGACGGGCTGGTTCATCGAGGTTGCCGAGGTGGTTTGCGATCTCGCCTGGCGACATCCGGTCGGGCTCGGCAAAGATGATATCGAAGGCAATCGCTGAAGCCCCCAGCTCGCCGAGCCGCACCACAAGGTCGGCCACCAGATCTCGCGCCCAGGGCCACTGTCCATAGGTCCTGAGGCTCTTCTCATCGATGTCTACGATGATCGCAGAGCGTTGTTGCGGAGAGGTCCACGGCTTGATCTGCTGATAGGTGTCGAAGGTTTTCAGCTGAAGGATCTGCAACGGCGCCGGATCCCAGATCCGCAACGCCACGAACAGGGCGGTCAGCAGC
>CAYMHN010000697.1:0-2148 GCA_964390235.1 uncultured Candidatus Competibacteraceae bacterium | reverse complement strand
GATTCATGGTAACAAAAGCCAAGGTGCGCGAACCAAGGCACTGGCAGACTTCAAAAAGGGCACCGTCCGGGTGCTGGTGGCCACCGATATCGCGGCGCGCGGCCTGGATATCGATCAACTGCCCCATGTGGTCAATTTCGAACTGCCCAATGTGGCGGAAGACTACGTGCACCGCATCGGCCGCACCGGCCGCGCCGGCAGCAGCGGCGAGGCCCTGTCCCTGGTCTGCGTGGACGAGCACGCTCTGCTGCGCGGTATCGAGCGGCTGCTGAAGACCGATCTCCGGCGGGTCGTGGTGCCGGGTTTCGAACCCGACCCGGCGATCAAGGCCGAGCCGATTCCGAATGGCAACCGCTCGCTAATGCCAAGCCGCAGCAAGCGCCCCGACCACGCCCGCAATCCGCGCCGGCCGCTGCCGAATGCGACCGCCAAACGCCCGAACCACTCGTCGCAACGCCACGCCCGGCATACCTGAAGACCGGAAATTCGACCGCACCGTCGCCCGCAAGGGCGGCATGCGGTCGAGCGCTGATCGAGCACAGCTGTTTCCTGCGCCCGACGGCAACATCCCTGACCGGATCGAAGCCGAACGCCGCTGACTCATCGAAGTGATAAAACCGGCCGACCTCGATATGCTGACCGAGGCCGAACTGCAACGAGTCATTGACGTAATCAATCCGCCGGGGACTTCGGATTTGCTGCTCGATTTACTGTGAGTTGCTTCATATCCCAATAATGCAATATCATCATCGCATCACATCATCTGATTGATTTGCTCTGTTGCGTACCACCCTGGATATTGACGACGATGTCCTGATGGCAGCCAAGGAGTTGGCCCGTCGTCAGCGCAAGACAGCTGGCCAGGTTATTTCCCAACTCGCCAGACAGGCGATGACGCATCAGGGCGCGGAAGTCGCGCAAACCGACGACGACACGGTTGTCCTCTACGGTTTTCGTCCTTTCCCTTCGCGGGGTCGGGTCGTCACCAACGAGACGGTGGATCGCCTGCGAGATGAGGAAGGGATTTGAAACGAGCGTTGCTGGATGTCAACGTTCTGATCGCCCTGCTGGACGCCGATCATCTGCATCATGGCATCGCGCGCGACTGGCTGGCGCGCAACATCGAGGGTGGCTGGGCCTCCTGCCCGTTGACCCAGAATGGCTGCATCCGAATTCTTTCCCAGCCCGCCTATCCGGGTTCACTGCCGCCCGCGGCAGTCGCCGAGCGGCTGATCGAAGCAACTACCACACCCTGGCACGAATTCTGGCCGGATTCGATCAGCCTCCTGGACGAACGGATACTGAACTGGGATACGGTGCTGACATCGCGCCAGGTAACCGATGTCTATCTGCTCGCATTGGCCGTTTGCAGGGAGGCGCGCTTCGTGACCTTCGATCGGTCAGTGATGGTGCAAAGCGTGAAGGGTGCCAAAACAGAGCACCTCGAAGTCCTCTGACAGGTCACGCTTCACTGTCGGCGCCCTGCCCCGTCAATCGTGATAAGCTGACCCGGTAACGATTCAGCTGATCAGCCGGAGTTTCTGGCATGTCCGACACGCTTTACCGACCCGCCATGACCCGGGCCGGTCTGGCCCCGACCCATACCCTGGAGGCCGTGGACGAGTATGGCCAGCCGCGCGAGATCGCGGCGGCCGGCGAGCGGCCGCTGACCCTGTACCTGGACAAGCGCGAAATCGTCACTCTGATGACTCTGGGCAGCCATCCGGAGGCTCTGGCCATCGGCTATCTGCGCAACCAGGGTCTGATCCGCGACCTGAACCAGATCGCCTCGGTCCAGGTCGACTGGGAGGTCGAATCGGTGGTGGTCACCACCCATGGCGGGAATGCCGCCGCCATCATGGAGCAGTGGCAAGGCATCCGCTTGCCGCAAACCCGCTACCCGCAATCATTGATCTACGAACTGCTCAGGAATATCACCGCCCACAACGAGGTCTACAAGGCCGCTGGCGCGGTACACGGCTGTGCCCTGTGCCGGGATACCGAGATCCTCGAATTCGTCGAGGATGTCGGCCGCCACAACGCCGTCGACGCCATCGCCGGCATGATGTGGCTGAACGACATGGCCGGCGCCGACAAGATCTTCTACACCACCGGCCGGCTGACCTCGGAGATGGTGATCAAGGTGGC
>CAYMHN010000696.1:0-2151 GCA_964390235.1 uncultured Candidatus Competibacteraceae bacterium | reverse complement strand
GAGCGGCTGGCCGCCGAACGCCGCGCGCTACAGCAGGACAAGCTGGCGGCGCTGGGCCTGGTGGTCAGTTCGGTGGCGCACGAGGTCAAGAACCCGCTGTCCTCGATCCGCACCCTGGCGACCCTGATGGCCGAGGAACAACCGCCGGACGCGCCGCATGCCGAGGATCTGCGCCAGATGATCGGCGAACTCGATCGCCTGGCGCTCAACGTCAACCAACTCTTGCAGTTCTCCCGGCCGGACCACGACCGGCACATCGGCGTGCCGCTGGACGAGGCGCTGAACAGCGTCGCGCGCATTCTGCGCCATCTGGCGGCCCGGCGGGGGTTGACGCTGGACGTGTCGGCGCCGGAAGCGCTGCCGCCGGTGCGCATGCCGGCCGGGGTGTTGCGGGAGATCCTGTTCAATCTGCTCGGTAACGCCATCGAGGCGGCCCGCACCCGCGTCGAACTGCGCTGTCGGCGCGACGGCGACAAAGTGGTGATCGAGCTGTCCGACGACGGTCCCGGCATTCCCGAAGCGCTGCGCGCGCAGCTGTTCCAACCCTTCGTTAGCGGCCGACCGGACGGCACCGGACTGGGTCTGTATCTGGTCGGCCGTCATCTGCACGACTGGGGCGGGCATATCGACTGCCACAGCACGCCGGAACAGGGTACGCTATTCCGATTGCGATTGCCCTTGATGAGCGATGACCGATGACGCGGATTGCCCGTCAGGTGGTACCGTGCTATCTTCGAATATGACCATTTTGGAGAAGCAGATGACCACAAAAGCCATCAGTGTCTCGGAATTCAAGACGCACTGCCTGGAGGTGATCCGCCAGGTTGAGCGGGATGGCGCGGCCGTCGATCTGGTGCGCCGGGGCCGGATCGTCGCACGCTTGGTGCCGAGCACGCCCGCTTCGCAGGATACGCCTGCGTGGCTGCGTCTACGCGGTTGCGGGCGTCTCGATGCGATGCCGGAGGAATCCGTGCTGGATGTCGCCGATTTCGACGCGCTGCGTGATGCCGGGATGTGAAGCCACCGCTGCTGCTCGACACTCATGTCTGGCTGTGGTGGCTACTCGGCCAGCCGAAGCTCGTGCAGCGCGACCGCGAAGCGCTCGATCGGCTTGCCGCGGCCGGTACACCGCCCGGACTTTCGGCCATCAGCCTGTGGGAGGCACAGATGCTCGCCGAAAAGGGGCGACTGAAGTTGAATGAGCCACTTACCCATTGGCTGCCCACCGCGGCTGCGTCCGAGGTCGTGACGGTGCTGCCGCTGGATGTCGCCACCATTCTTGCCGTCGATGCATTTCCAGCGGGTTTTCATGGCGATCCGGCCGACCGTATCATCGTCGCCACGGCACGGGCGCACGGCCTGCCGCTGGCAACGTGGGACGGTAACATCCGTCGCGCGCGGGTGGTGAAGCTTTGGCCGGGTAGAGGACGCAATCCGACCGATGCCACTGACCCTACTGATCGCCGATGACGAAGCCGCCGCCCGTTACGCCCTGAAACGGGCGCTGGCGCGGCTGGACTGCACGCTGATCGAGGCCGCCGACGGAGCTGGGGCACTGGCCGCGCTGCGCGAGCGGCGGCCGGATCTGGTATTTCTCGATCTGACCATGCCGGGGCTGGACGGGCTAGCGGTACTGCGCGAAGTGAATGCCGCCGAGTACCCCGGCGAGATTGTCATGGTCACCGCCGACGACCGCATCGAGACCGCCATCGAGTGCGTGCGGCTCGGGGCCGCCGATTACATCACCAAGCCTTACGAGGTCGAGCGGCTACGCGCCATCGTGCGGCGCAATCTGCGCCGGGTGCGCACCGAACAGCGGGTGGGCGAGCTGCAAGCGCAACTGGAGGAGGGTGGTTCGTGCGGCGAACTGCTCGGTATCAGTCCAGCCATGCGGCAGCTGTTCCGCCAACTCCGCAAGGTCGCGCCGGCGCCGCTGGATATCCTGATCCGTGGCGAGACCGGCACCGGCAAGGAACTGGTCGCCCGCGAACTGCACCGGCTCAGCCGCAGGAACGGGGCGTTCGTCGCGGTCAACACCGCGGCGCTCAGCGAGGGTCTGGCCGAAAGCCAGCTGTTCGGCCATGTCCGGGGGGCGTTACCGGCGCCGAGGTCGGGCGATACCTCGATGTGGTCGGTTCCACCCGCGAGCAG
>CAYMHN010000695.1:0-2154 GCA_964390235.1 uncultured Candidatus Competibacteraceae bacterium | reverse complement strand
CTCGGTGCCCTGCAGATCAGCGCGCCGGTGCTGGGTCTGCTGCCGCTACGCGATGAGATCGAGCGGGCCGCCGTGCGGGTGCGCGAGGGCAGCAGCCTGCACCGGGCGCTGGCCGACAGCACCGGCCTGCCGCCCATGCTGCAAGAACTGATCGCCAGCGGCGAGGCCAGTGGCCGGCTGGAGGCGATGTTGGCACGGGCCGCCGAACAGCAGGAGCGCGAGACCGAGACCCTGATCGCGGCCTTGCTGGGGATCTTCGAGCCACTGCTGATCCTGATCATGGGCGGGCTGGTGCTGACCATCGTGCTGGCCATTCTGATGCCGATCTTCGAACTCAACCAGCTAGTGCGCTGAGGGAGCCGCTGCGACATGCGCGCCGTGCTATATTCCATCGCCGCCCTGCTCAGCAGCTACGGTCTGCTGATCGTCGCCAACGGGCTGTTCAACATCCTGCTCGGGGTGCGCAGCCAGCTGGAGGGGTTTCCCACCCAGGTGGTGGGGTTGATCATGAGCGCCTATTTCATCGGTCTGCTGCTGGGCGCGCTGTACAGCGTGCGGATCATCGCCCGGGCCGGGCATATCCGCGCCTTTGCCGCCTTCGCCTCGCTGATGTCGATCTCGGTGCTGCTGCACGCCCTGCTGGTCAACCCCTGGGCCTGGGGGATGATGCGGCTGCTGGCCGGGTTCAGCATGGCCGGACTGATCATGATCACCGAGAGCTGGGTCAACGAGCGCGCCAGCAACACCACCCGCGGTCAGGTGCTGGCGATCTACATGACCGTCAACTATCTGGCTGCCGGCTGCGGCCAGTTCCTGCTGCCGCTGGCCGATCCCGGCGAATTCGTGCTGTTCAGCCTGGCCTCGATCATCTTCTCGCTGGCCCTGCTGCCGCTGCTGCTGACCCAGGCTCCCTCGCCACAGCCGGTGGCCATGCAGCGCATGTCCTTGCTGGAACTGTACCGGATCTCGCCGCTGGGCCTGATCGGCTCCTTCAGCCAGGGTCTGTCCGGACCGGCCTTCCACGGCCTGGGTGCGGTGTACGCCCAGAGCATCGGCCTGAGCCTGACCCAGACCTCGGCGTTCATGGCCAGCGGCATCATGGGCGGACTGCTGCTGCAATGGCCGCTGGGCCGGCTGTCGGATCGCATCGACCGGCGCTGGGTGCTGGCCGGCGCTTCCCTGGGCGCGGCCCTGGCCAGCGTGGCCATCATTCTGGCCGAGGATCGCACGCCCTGGCTGTTCCTGGCCGCCATGTTGTTCGGCAGCTTCTGTTTCACCCTGTACTCGCTGAGCGCCTCGCATACCAACGACCTGGCCCCCGAGGGTCAGTTGGTTCATGTCGCCGGCGGCCTGCTGCTGGCCTTCGGCATCGGCGCCAGCCTGGGGCCGCTAGCCGCCTCGCTGCTGATGGGCCGGATCGGCCCCGAGGGCCTGTTCATCCACACTGCCCTGGTAACCACGGTGCTGGGCCTGTTCGCCCTGTACCGCATGACCCGGCGGGCGGTGCTCAGCAAACGCAGCTTCGTGGTCAAGCCCGCCATGCAGCACAGCTCCGGTGAGTTGTACCGGGAAGCGGTCAGGGAAAGCGGCAATCCCGGACCCGGGGAAGAGGAACGGTAGCTCTGCATCCGTTCGTCAGGGACGTGTTCAGGCAGCCATCTCCCGCTGTGCCAGCAGCCGCCAGACCTTTTCCGGCGTCACCGGCATGTCGATGTGGGTAATGCCGGTCACCGGATGCAGCGCGTCGACACAGGCATTGACCACCGCCGCCAGGGCACCCACGGTGCCGGCCTCGCCGGCGCCCTTGATGCCCAGCGGATTGGTGGTGCACGGAACATTGTGCAGACTCAGGCGCAAGCCTGGCAGATTGTCGGCGCGCGGCAGGCAGTAGTCCTGGAAGGTAGCGCTGAGTAGCTGGGCATCGGCATCGTAGCGCGCCTGTTCGTACAGCGCCTGACCGATGCCCTGGACGATGCCGCCGTGTACCTGACCGGCCAGCAGCAGCGGGTTGATGACCGCGCCGAAATCGTCCACCACCGTATAGTGCACCACCTGCACCGTGCCGGTGTCGGGATCGATCTCGACCTCGCAGACATGACAGCCGTTGGGATAGGTCGCCTCCGTTGGCCTGAAACTGCCCTCGCTGTCCAGCCC
>CAYMHN010000694.1:0-2159 GCA_964390235.1 uncultured Candidatus Competibacteraceae bacterium | reverse complement strand
CTCATCGACCGGCGCACGGCCGGTCGGCGGGAGAAAACCGGGCGGCTCTCCCCCGAGGAGTCCGAGCGCGTGGCCCGATTGCTGCGCATCCTGGAACTCGCCGAGGAAATCTTCGGCGAGGGAGTGGCGGTCGAGCAGTGGCTGCGCACCCCGAAACCGTTTCTGGAAGGTGCTTCCCCGTTGCAGGCGATCAGAACCGAGACGGGAGGTCGCATCCTTGAAGAGGAACTGATCGCGTTGCAGCACGGCTTTGCCGCATGAGGCTGTGGCGCCTCACGCAAGCCGAACATGCGGCTCTTGACGGTATCGGCGGGATGTTGGCATCAGGTCGCTGGCACACCAAGGGCAGGCCATTGATCTACACGGCCAGTCATCTCTCCCTGGCGCTGGTCGAGCAACTGGTTCATCGAATACAGACACCGGCGTTGCTGGCGAAGATGAATCCGGTGGCCATGGCGATCGAAACCCCGAATGACAGTATCGAGGTTCGGGATACGATTCCGCCCACCCGCTCGGATTCGCAACGCATCGGTGACGACTGGCTGGACAGCGGGCGAACGCTGCTACTCCGGGTTCCGTCCGTCGTGGTGCCGCAAGAGACTAATGCGATCATCAACCCGCGTCATCCGCGTTGCGGTGAAATCCGGGTGATTTCCCGCGAACCGTTCATTATCGACTCCCGGTTTTACGAACGAAGTTGACTTACGGGGACATCGCACTCGATTCACCCCTCATACAGCACACAAGCCACTTCATGCCCCTCGCCGACCGGCCGCCTTCGGGGCGGGTCGCGGTAGTCGAAACGCAGCCGCAGGCGGTGGTCCTGCCACTCGATCCGGGCCGCTTGCAGCAGGGCGGAGGGGAGCAGCTCGCGCAGCCTCTGTTCGGCGATATCCTCGCCTTGCGGGGCGTCGAGCACGGCATCCAGCTCTTCACGTCGTCCGGCTCCGAACTCCGGCAGTTCCTGGCCCTCGATGCGGGCATTGGCAATGGCCGCCAGCACGTCGCGTCCCTCCCAGCCGCAGGCGGGCGTGGCCAGCGGACAGCGGGTATGGAAGCGGCAGCCGTTGGGGCGGTCGATGGCGCTGGGGATCTCGCCGGCGGCTTCCAGTGGCGGCTTGACCACGTCGGGGTCGGGTTCCGGGCTGGCGTCCAGCAGCAGGCGGGTATAGGGGTGCTTGCGCTCGCGGATCACCGTCTCGGTCGGGCCGACCTCGACGATCTCGCCCAGATACATGATCGCGGTGCGGTCGGCCACATAGCGGATGGTCGGCAGATCGTGGCTGACGTAAACAAAGGAGATGCCCAGTTCGTCGCGGAATTTGCGCATCAGGTTCAGCACTCCGGCGCGGATCGACACGTCCAGCATCGAGACCGGTTCGTCGGCGACGATGAACCGCGGTTCCAGCACGATGGCGCGGGCGATGGCCACCCGCTGGCGCTGGCCGCCCGAGAGTTCGTGCGGGAACCGGTTCCAGTAGGTCTCGGCCGGCTTGAGGCCGGCCCGCTCCAGAGCTTCCCGCACCGGGTCTTGCAGCGCCGCGCCCTTGGCCAGGCCGTGGATCTTGAGCGGTTCGGCGACGATGTCGAAGATGGTGAAGCGCGGGTTCAGGGTCTGGTAGGGATCCTGGAACACCATCTGGGCGCGGCGCCGGAAAGCCTTGAGCGCGGCCCCCTTGAGGTGGGCGATGTCGCTGCCCTCGAAACGGATCGCGCCGTCGGTGGCCTCTTGCAGCCGGACCAGCACTTCGGCGGTGGTGGTCTTGCCGGAACCGGATTCGCCGGCCAGGCCGAGGATCTCGCCGGCGCCCAGATCCAGGTCGATGCCATCCACGGCATGCACCGCGCGGTCGCCGCCGCGACCCATCAGGCCGGCGATCAGGCCGACGGGGATGGGGAAATGGCGTTTCAGTCCCTGGATCTCGATGATCGGGTGCTCGCCGACCGGATGCGGTTCGGAACCGGTGTCGCTGGCCACTTCGCCGATCCGTTCGGCCACCGCATGCCAAGTGACGTCACGGCCGGACGCCTCGCGAAACTCCTGCGCCTGGTCGGGGAAGTGGCAGGCCGCGGCGCGGCCGTCGCCGCCGCTCAGCAGTGGCGGGTTCTCGACCTGGCAACGCTCACGGGCGAACGGGCAACGCCGAGCGAAGCGGCAG
>CAYMHN010000693.1:0-2168 GCA_964390235.1 uncultured Candidatus Competibacteraceae bacterium | reverse complement strand
ATGGCGAATCGCTCCCAGCGCTCGGCCCGCGCCTCGATGCCCAGCAGCAGCGACAGATCCATGCCGCAGCGGTGGCATTCCGGGTCGCCCCGGTAGCGCGCGCGGCAGTTGGGGCAACGCTCCATCAGCTCTCCAGATAATAGAGAATGTCCGACAAGCTATCGACCGCTTCGCGCAGTGCGATGATGTCGCCTTCGGCCATGGCGTCGCGGATGGTCTCGATCAGATCGACCATGTCCTCGCGGTCCTCGGGGGTAGCGGCGTCCAGCATGCGCTCGGCTTTTTCCACCAAGGCGCGGGCCTGGACCAGGGCATGCTGCCCGGCTTCCACGGTTTCCTCGGCTTCCAGGATTTCGCCATACTCGATGAGGTCTTCCTCGAACAGCGTGCCGATCCGCGTCCGGGCCGCCTCCAGTTCCGCATGCTCGTAGCGCCGGAGCGCGTTATCGATGGTGATGGACGCCTCCAGGCCGGTGTCCTTCTCCAGCGCCGAAACGTTCAGCACCCCGTCCAGGTCCAGGGCCAGGCGCAGAATTATCGGATTGCCGGCGGGTACCTTGCTCAGACCCTCGACGGTGAAGTTCCCGATCAGGACGTTGTTCAGGGCGTTCGGATCCTCGCCCTGGTAGACTTGCACATCCACCACTTTCTGCTGGTCGTGGACGGTGTAGAACACCTCGCTCTTGGTGACCGGGATTGAGGTGTTCTTGTGGATCACCGGCACGAAGCGGTGCAGGGTGGGGATGCCGTCGATCTCGCCCAGGGCGCTGGTGCCGAAGGTATAGGGGGTGATGTCGACCAGCACCGCTGAAACCTCCTGGCCGGCGATCATGGCCGCCTGGATGGCCGCCCCCATGGCCACGCACAGATCGGGGTCCACTTCGCCGCGTGGCTGGCGGCGGAACTCCTGTTGCAGCCGTTCGCCGACCAGCGGGGTGCGAGTGGCGCCGCCGACCAGCAGGACCTCGTCGATATCGACCACCGTCAGCCGGGCGCCCTTGAGGGCGGTGTGCACCGCCTCCAGGGTTTCCCGGATATAGGGTTCGATCATGGCCTCGTAGTCGGCGCGGGCCAGTTCCAGGGACAGGTGCACGGGCTGGCCGTCCTGCTCCAGCAGGTATTCCTCCTCCACGTTCGCGAAGGGCTGGTCGGACAGGGCGATCTTGGCCAGTTCCGCCGCCCGGCCGATGCGGGCCATGGCTTGGCGTGAAAGCTGCGCGTCCACGCCCCGGGATTTTTGCAGATGGCGGACCAGGTGGTCGATGATCTTCTGGTCGAAGTCGTCGCCGCCCAGGTGGTTGTTGCCGTGGCTGCCCAGCACCTCGACCACCTCGTCCTCGATGCGTACCACGGACACGTCGAAGGTGCCGCCGCCCAGGTCGTAGACCAGGATGTGCTTGCTGCCATGGTGGGCCGCTTCGTAGGCCAGGGCGGCGGCAGTCGGTTCGTTGATGATGCGCACCACCTCCAGACCAGCGATCCGGCCGGCCTCGCGGGTGGCTTGGCGTTGCGCGTCGTTGAAATAGGCCGGCACGGTGATCACGGCCTTGTCCACCGCCTGCCCCAGATGGCGCTCGGCGATGGCCTTGAGCCGCTTGAGGATGATGGCGGAGATTTCCTGAGGCGTGTAGTCCTTGCCCGCCATTGCCACGGTATCCGCGCTGCCCACGCGGCGCTTGATGGACTTGACGGTGCGTTCGGGGTACAGGGGGTATTGGTTCTTGGCCGGTTCACCGACCAGCAAGGCGCCATCGCTGGCCACCCCGACGAAGGAAGGCAGGATTTTCCGGCCGGTCTCGTCGGGGATGACCCGCACCTTGCCATCCTGCAGTATGGCCACCTCCGAGTTGGTGGTGCCCAGGTCGATGCCGATGATGATTTCGTTGCGTTCGCTCACGGTTTGTCGTCTCGCTTGTTGACCTTCACGTCGGCCGGGCGTAGCGGCTCCCCGTCCCAGATGAACCCCTTGCGCAGTTCGCCGGTGACCATGCCCGATGCCCGATCGGTGCGGGATTCTACTTCCACTACCCTCATGGTGTGAGGGTCCAGGGCCTGATCCAGGACCTCGATGGGGCGGACTCGGTAGTCGCTCAGGGTGCGATCCAGGCGCCGCAGGCTCATGGTTTGACCCTCGCGTAGGGCATCCAGCAGCCGCTGCTGCCGGCCGC
>CAYMHN010000692.1:0-2169 GCA_964390235.1 uncultured Candidatus Competibacteraceae bacterium | reverse complement strand
TGGCCGCCCCGCGCGCGGGTGAGCTGTGGCTGACCCATAGGGCGCAGCAGATCGCGGTCGAGACCGTACCTGGTTTGCCGACGGATTTGGCTGGCTGGCAGGGACCGCTGGCGGCACCGGGTGCCTGGCAGCCGCAATACCATGACACGGATGCCCGAGTGGCCGGCACCTACCGGGATACCGACACCGGGGAGACGGTGGAACTGCACCTCTACCACTATCTCAACCGCGGTGAGGGAACCGAGATCGTGTCCTACCGCAATCGTATGCACGACGGTCGCACCTGGCGTCGCTCCTCGGAGCGCGGGCAGGTGATACCGCGGACCGGTGGCGACGCCCTGGCCGTCCATGAGACCGTGCTTGTTGGTCCCGGAGGGCCGCGTGTGGTCTGGCACTGGTACCAGGCGGGTGATCACGCGACCACCCGGGGCGTGGTGATCAAGCTGCGCGAGGCGGAAGCCCTGCTGCGCGGTGACGGACGAGGTTCGCTGCTGGTAGCGGTCAGCGCCGAAGCGGGTGCTTCCCTGGATCGGACCCGAGCGGCACTGGAAGATTTCGTTGCGGCATTGCCCCTACCGGTGGAGTTCACCGGCCCATGACTGAGTCGTCCAACAGGCGGATACCGCTGGTGGCCCATGTGATCCATCGCCTGGACGTGGGGGGCATGGAGAACGGTCTGGTGAATCTGATCAACCATTTGCCCCCCGAGAGCTATCGCCACGCCATCGTCTGCATGACCGATTACACGGAATTCAGCCGCCGTATCCGGCGCGACGATGTCAGCCTGCACGCGCTCCACAAGCGCGAAGGCAAGGATATCGGCGTCCACGGGCGTCTGTGGAAGCTGCTGCGCGAACTCAAGCCGGACATCGTCCACACCCGCAACCTCGCCACCCTGGAGGCCCAGGCCACGGCCGCCCTGGCCGGGGTCCGCCTGCGCGTGCATGGCGAGCATGGCTGGGATGTGGGGGACCTGGACGGCACGCGTTCCAAGAACCGGCGGCTGCGGTGGCTGTTTCGTCCTTTGGTGCATCAGTACATCGCCCTGTCGCGGCATCAGCTGGAGTATCTCACCTCGGCCGTGGGGGTCGATCCGGGCCGGCTGAACCATGTCTGCAACGGGGTCGATACCGATCGCTTCCAGCCGCAGGGGAAGGGTTCGCCTTCGTCCCTGCCCGAGGGTTTCGCGCCGCCCGGCAGTCTGGTCATCGGCGCGGTGCTGCGCATGCAGGCGGTCAAGGCGCCGCTGGATCTGGCCCGCGCTTTCGTGGACCTGCGCGACCGGCAGCCCGAACACTTTCCACGACTGCGCCTGGTGATGGTGGGCGATGGCCCCTTGCGCAGTGCCGTGCAACAACTGCTCACCGAAGCGGGCGTAGGCGAGCAGGTCTGGTTGCCGGGCGCCCGCGACGACATTCCCGCACTCATGGCGGCGCTGGACCTGTTCGTCCTGCCGTCCCTGGCGGAGGGTATTTGCAACACCGTACTGGAGGCCATGGCCTGCGGCCTGCCGGTGATCGCCACGAATGTGGGCGGCAATCCGGATCTGGTGCGGGAAGGTGAAACAGGGGTGCTGGTGCCTCCCGGCCAACCCGATATCCTGGCCAACCAAATGATGGCCTATGCCGGCGATCCGGAGCGCCGACGCAGAGAAGGCCGCGCGGCCCGGGCGCGCGCGGAAACCGAGTTCAGCATCGATGCCATGGTAAACGGCTATATGCGGATCTACGCGCGCTTGCTGGGTGATACCAGAATCCCCACACCCTGCGCGCGCTGCCCCAACCCCGTCTCCCGCGAAGGGAGAGGAGTTTAAGCCCATGTGCGGCATTACCGGCATCTTCGACCTGCGCGACCGGCGGCCCGTGGACCGCGGGCTGCTGGAGCGCATGAACCGGACCCAGTTCCACCGCGGCCCCGACGAGGGCGGTATCCATGTCGAGCCGGGTCTGGGTTTCGCCCACCGGCGGCTGTCCATCATCGATCTGTCCAGCGGCCAGCAGCCGCTGTTCAACGAGGACGAGACGGTGGTGGTTACCTACAACGGCGAGATCTACAACTTCCAGGAGCTGACCGAGGAACTCAAGGCCGCCGGCCATGCCTTTCGCACCCACTGCGACACCGAGGTCATCGTCCATGCCTGGGAGCAGTGGGGCGAGGCCTGCGTCACCC
>CAYMHN010000691.1:0-2169 GCA_964390235.1 uncultured Candidatus Competibacteraceae bacterium | reverse complement strand
TGGGCGCGTACCGCGGATTCGACAAAGCGCGACAAATCACCCTTGCGCCCCCCACCCTGACTGGCCAGGAACAGGCGCAGGGAGCGATCGGTATCGGCCGACACGGCGATATTCCAACGGACCGTGTTCATGAATCCTCCATCAGTGAGTGTTTGTGTGTTTATATACTCTGGAGGCCGATACTTTCAACAATACGCCGCGCGATTGCCCCAACACCCCCGAAATCGCATCAGCGCGAGCAGGATGCGGTGACTTGGTGCCGCATCGCTCGCGAGAGGTCCGCTGCGTTCCTCGGGAGACCGGGGCCGCACAGCCGGTTCACCCGCTCCCCGCGCGGGAAAGCGCTTTCCCCATCCCCGGCACGTGATTTGCTAAAGTATCGGGTATCGTCAGATCATCAAGCATGAGGTCGCCGATTTCCCGGGCGCTGATAGCGTGGTGCGGCTGTTCGGCAGTCGGGTGGACGACGCGCAGCGTGGCGGCGATATCGACTTGCTGATAGAAAGTCCGATACCGATCGATAACCGGGTTCGAGCCGAGTGCCGACTGGCCGCGAGACCGTTCAACAAACTGGGCGGACGCAAGGGGGAGGTCGGCTATACTATTGGTGGAATCCACGATGGAAAAGGAGTTGGCGCATGCCCGACAACGATGGAAAACTGTATCTGTTCGAAGCTCTGGCCTTGCGTGAAGCCTATGACCAGCGCATCACGCTGCTCGAAAAACTGCTGGACCCGAAGGCCGATCGCCGTAGCGGCCTGCGGTTCGGCATGGGTGACAGCGACGAACTGCAAGCGGTGGCCGAGTTCCGGCCCGAGGACTTCGAGGCCGAGCTCAAGAAGCTCAAGACTCGCCGGGTCAAGCTCAACCAGGAAATCCAGATCGCCAACTTCCGGGCCACACTGCCCTTTGACGGCGAGGAGATCAGCCTCGCGCAGGCCCTGGAGCTACGCAAGACGCTGCTGGCGGAGCGCACTGAGCTGGCGCAGCGGGTGGTGGATTCCGCCTACAACCGAGTGATCCACAAGGAAGAGCGGGATGTGGTCAAGGCGCCGACCCGGCCGTTCCGGCGCACCCATGACGAGTTCCTCACCCTGCTGGAGCGCGTCCGCGCCCTGATAACCGCCATCCAGCGCGCCAACCACACGGTCACGGTTGCATTTCGCGACGAGTGATGGCAGCTTGTATCACGCAGACAGGGGAGCAAGCGCGAACCCGCCGCGAGGCGGTCTAGCCCGAAGCCCGACGGCGCAACTCGGGGGTGGTCAGGGCACCTAGCCACCTTAAATATCGGTAGCCACCAGCTGATAACTGGAACCGCGGTTCGAATCCGCCGAACGATTCACACCGCACCGCTCACGCGGCACAGACTCACCGCTCACCCCGCACAGGACGGCTCCGCGTCTGCTTATCCCGTCGCTGACCGAACGCATGAAGACCCGCCGGTGAATTGGGATATAGTAGGCTGACGATGATAAGCGTGATGCCCCGCAGGTTCCCTGGCTGCTCGATCGGGAGGTGGTCGGCATGAATCCGTCCTAGCGCCGATCCGGTAACGCTGCTGATGCAGGGCGATCGCCCTGGACTGGCGACGGAGTTGCTAGAGTTCGTGGAAGGATTGCCTCAGAATAAACGGCGCGTTACAGATCGACTTCCAGACGGGAACCAACATGGGCATCATCCGCATGGAATTCCAGTTCGCCAACCCCGCCGACCGCACGCTGCAGCCGGTGAACATGATGGCCCTGGTGGATACCGGGGCACTGCATCTGTGCCTGCCCGAGCACATCGCCATCCAGCTCGATCTCCAGGAGCTGGAGAAGCGCGAAGTGACCCTGGCGAACGGCCGTCGCATCACGGTGCCTTATTGCGGCCCGGTCGAGATTCAGTTCAAGAACCGCCGTTGCTTCACCAGTGCCATGATAATGGGTGACGAGCCCCTGCTGGGTGCCATACCGATGGAAGACATGGACCTGGTGGTCATTCCGGGTCGCCATTGCGTCGACGTGAATCCGGCCAGCCCCAACATCCCGTCATCGCTGGCGAAGTCGGGGAGTCGCCCAACCGATAACCAGCCCGGACTGCACGCCGGTGGCGAAGGCAACGGCATAGCGTGTGCTGAGCATCCCGATGGGGGCGGATCTGCGACCGGAGCAGCAGGACCGGGTG
>CAYMHN010000690.1:0-2172 GCA_964390235.1 uncultured Candidatus Competibacteraceae bacterium | reverse complement strand
GCCAGCAACCACCAGCCGATGGCCGGTGGCCACCAGCCGGGCTCGGGCGCCGCTTGGATGTCGCGCAGCAGGGCCAGGCGTGGATCGGTCACGACACGGAGCGCAAGCCGCCCTGCTGCAATACGCGGACGGGATCGTCCGTGGCGGTCAGGGTCAGCAAGGGTATGGCGCTGTGGCGCAGCAGCCGGGTCAGGCGCTGCTGGCGCAGGTCGAGCTGGGCCTGATGACGGATCCGGGCGGCGCGGGATTGCAGATCCAGCAGTCGGATCTGCCGGCCATCGCTGATCCCGTAACGGCCGGCCGGTGGCAGCTCGAGTTCCAGTGGATCGAGGATGCGGCAGGCCAGCACTTCATGTTGCCGGCGCAAACCGGTCAGTTGTCGCTCCAGATCGCTCTCCAGCAGCGCGAAGTCGCTGACCAGTATCACCTGTCCGGTCTGCCGTTCAGAGGCTTGCAGCCGGGTCAGTGCGGCACCCAGTCCACCACGGCTGGGACCGGTTTCGGCGGGAGCGTACCAGTCCAACAAGGCCTTGAGCAGGACCATGACACTGCGCTGGCCGGCGCCAGGTGGCAGCACCTGACAGCGCTCGCCGGCGAACAGCAGGGCGCCGATCCGGTCGCCGCGCTGGATCGTGAACCAGGCCAGCAGCGCCGCCAGGCGGGCGGCAACCACCGACTTGAACGCCACCCGGGTACCGAAGAACAGACTGGGGTTGGCGTCCAGCAAGAGGTGGACCGGACGGTTGCGCTCCTCGGCATACACTTTGGTATGTGGAGTGCCGCTGCGGGCCGTGACCCGCCAGTCGATGCTGCGGATATCATCACCGGGCTGGTACTGGCGCGACTCCTGAAAATCGACGCCGCGCCCGCGCAGGCGGGAACGTCGTCCACCCGCGTTCAGGGCCCGGCTGCGACGTCCCGGACCCAGGGCCAGGCGCCGGGCCTCGAACCGCTGGCGCAGCAGTTCGCTCAAGCCGACCCGGATGCCATCGTCAGCCGTGGACATGATGCTCAGGGCAGCGGTACCAGGGATAGCAGTTCGTTCAGGAACAGGTCGCTGTCGATGCCCTCGGCCTCGGCCTCGAACGACAGCAACACCCGGTGGCGCAGCACGTCCCTGGCGATGGCCTGGACATCCTCGGGCGATACATAGTCGCGCCCTTGCAGCCAGGCATGTGCCCGGGCGCAGCGATCCAGCGCGATGGTGCCGCGCGGGCTGGCACCGAAGCTGATCCAGCGGGCCAACTCGGCCCGATAGGGCGTCGGGTCGCGGGTGGCCAGCACCAGTTGCACCAGATAATGCTCCAGCTCCGGGGCCAGATACAGGTCCAGTACTTCGCGCTGCGCCCGGAAAATCGTCTCCTGGCTCAGTGGACCGAACGCCGGCTCGGGGGATTGCCGGGCTTGATCGCGGGCCAGCCTAAGGATGCGCTGCTCGGCGCCGACATCCGGGTAAGCAATGCGAACGTACAGCAGAAACCGGTCGAGCTGTGCTTCGGGCAGGGGGAAGGTGCCCTCCTGTTCGATCGGATTCTGGGTCGCCATGACCAGAAACAGGCGGGGCAGCGGATAAGTGGTGCGGCCCACGGTGACCTGGTGTTCCGCCATGGCCTCCAGCAGTGCCGACTGCACCTTGGCCGGTGCCCGGTTGATCTCGTCCGCCAACAGAAAATTGTAGAACATCGGGCCGGGCTGGAACTCGAAGCTGCCGGTCTGCGGCCGGTAGATTTCGGTTCCCGTAAGGTCGGCGGGCAGCAGGTCGGGGGTGAACTGGATGCGATGGTAATCACCTTCCAGGCACTGGGCCAGGGTCTTGATGGCCGTGGTCTTGGCCAGACCGGGGGCGCCTTCGACCAGCAGGTGGCCATCCGCCAGCAGGGCGATCAACAGGCGCTCGACCAGGGTCTGCTGGCCGATGATTCGGCTCTGCATGTGCGTGCGCAGTTCGGCGAAGACCGGGTGGACGCTGGAGGCTTCGGAAGCTTGCAGGGAAACTGTCATCGAGTTACTGGGTTCATGCCGGACAACTGACAATTAATACCAAATGGTTCGGCTATGCAAGCGTACCAGCCCGACCTTACCACCTATCGGCTTTATTCCCCCCTTTGACAAAGAGGGGCCAGGGGGGATTTCAGGGGAGAGATTCTGTAGGGTTGGCAAAAGCGAAGCCGT
>CAYMHN010000689.1:1257-2172 GCA_964390235.1 uncultured Candidatus Competibacteraceae bacterium | reverse complement strand
CAGGGCGCCTGGTGCGACGACGATTCCAACGGCAACCTCGATCCAGCGATCCGCGTTGCAGGCCAGGCGCAGTCCGCCGTTCATCTTCCAGCCGCTGGTCTGTCCGGTCTCGGTCTCCAGACGCCGGTACAGGTCCACCGAGTAGCCCAGCAGCCGGGTGATGTTGGCGTTGTTGCGCAGCTGGCCGACCAGGCCGGCGGCATGCCAGGTGCTGCCAGCGGTCAGCCTGGCCTGCTCCAGCAGCACCACTTCCTGGTCCAGCCGAGCCAGGTGATAGGCCGTGGAGCAGCCGATGATGCCGCCGCCGATGACGACGATGCGCGATGCTGCCGGCAGTTCGGCCATCAGTCACCCTCCCCCAGCTCCCGCCAGGCCTGCTCGAAGCGGGCCAGGTTCTCGTCGGAATAGGTCACGTAGTCGAAATCCAGTGCCGAGTGAATCTCCGAGACCAGACTCCACAGGCTCTCGCGCAGCAGCGAGGCGCATTTCATCGCCCGGTAGCGGCGCCACAGTCCGGCATCGACCGGACGCTCGAAGTAGCTCTCCAGCAGCCACTGCTCGGCGGCCAAGTCCAGCTGGTTGTTGGACGCCAGCCCGCCGAGGTCGAACAGCGGGCTGTTGAAGCCGGCGTAGTCCCAGTCGATTAGCCACAGCCGCTCGCCGTCGTCGATGAAATTGGCCGCCAGCAGGTCGTTGTGGCCGAACACCAGCTCGACCGGCCCGACCAGTGCCTGCAGCCGCGCGGCCCGGTCCAGCAGCTCGGGCAGGCGCGCCAGCAGCCGGCTATTGCCGGCGCGCAGGGTATGACCGTAGTCGCGGATCACGTGGAACACCCAGAACGCCAGCACCGGGCCGCGCAGATGCTCGGGGATGGCGCGGTGGCAACGGCGAATCAGCGGCAGGATACGTTCCAGC
>CAYMHN010000689.1:0-1247 GCA_964390235.1 uncultured Candidatus Competibacteraceae bacterium | reverse complement strand
GGCGCCAGGGTGCGACCCTCGATATAGCGCAGCACCAGCGCCCCCGGTTCGGCATGGACCACTTCCGGGGAAATCCCGGCCGCGTGGGCGGCCCGGCTGGCGGCCTGCTCGTTGAAGCGCAGGATCTGGTGCACCGGGATGTCGTCCCCGATCCGGGCGACGAAACGCTCGTTGCCGTCCTCGACCAGGAAATTGACATTGGTGATGCCGCCGCTCAGCGGCCGCGGATCGACCGGACCCCGCCAGCAGCCGAGCCGGCTGGCTGTTTCGCGTGCCTCGTTCATGCATTCTCCCGTTCCGGCAGACCCAGTCGCCGCCGGGTGCGGGCCGCACCGGCGGCGATCAGCCGATCCGCCATGATGGCGATGGCGGCCACCGACAGACCGGCGACCAGCCCCTGGCCGGTGTCGGCCTTGGTCAATGCGATATAGACTTCCTGGCCCAGGTCGCGGGTGCCGACCAGGGCGGTGATGACCAGCATCGACAGGCCCAGCATCACGGTCTGGTTCAGTCCCAGCAGGATCTCCGGCAGGGCCAGCGGCAGCTTGATCTTCCACAGTAGCTGGCGGCGGGTGCAGCCGCAGACGATACCGGCCTCGATCAGCTGCGGATCGATGCGGCGCAGGCCGAAAGCGGTGTAGCGGATCGCCGGCGCGATGGCATAGGCCACCACGGCGATCAGGGCCGAGAACTCGCCGACCCGGAACAGCATCACCACCGGGATCAGATAGACGAAGCTGGGCAGGGTCTGCAAGGTATCGACCACGGCTTGGGTGATGCGCCACAAGCGCTCGTTGCCGGCCGCCAGAATGCCGATGGGAATGCCGATCAGGGCGGCGATGAACACCGCCATGCCACACAGATAGACGCTAATCATGGCCTTGTCCCACAGCCGGGTGACCACGATGAAGCCGCTCAGCAGCACGACCAGCAGCGCCAGCCGCCAGCCGCCCAGCCGCCAGCCGGCCACGGCCAGCAATACCATCACCCAGGGCCAGGGCTGGGCCAGCAGCAAGCGGCGCACCGGCACCAGCACATGGGTCAGCATGGCGCCCCGGAACGCCTCCAGCTGATCGAAGAAATTGACGTTGATCCAGGCCACCAGTTCCCCCCACCAGGGCGCGGTGGTCAGCCGCCAGCCGGCCGGATAGGTGTGCACCTCGCTGTACAGCAGGCCCAGCAGGGTGGTGCCGGCGATCACCGCCAGGCAGAACAGGGTACGGGGATAGCGCCATGCCCCCCGCTGG
>CAYMHN010000688.1:0-2181 GCA_964390235.1 uncultured Candidatus Competibacteraceae bacterium | reverse complement strand
CAGCGCAAACGGCAGCGCGCGCACCAGGATCGTCGCAGCAAAGCCGGACGGGTTGGCGGCACGGGTATTCTGGTCGAGATAAAGCTGGTGGCGCCACCAGCTTGCCGGGCCGTCGAGATCCACCGTCAGGTCGACGAAACTGGGCACCAGTTCCATGCGCTGGCCGGCTTCATGGATGCGCCGGCCCATCTCATAGTCCTCCACCAGGTAATCGGCGAGCGATTCGAGCCCGCCGATGGCATCGAGCGTCTGGCGCCGGAGGGCTATCGAGGCGCCCAGGCAGAACTGGCTGGCATTGGTCTGATAGGAGAAGATGATGCTCGGGATGAAGTCGGCGTTGGTGGTCAGCAGTTCGAGCTGCTCGTACCAGGTGCGGGCATCGGCGGCCTTGTACAGCGTGCAGGCATAGCCGACGGCCGGGTCGCGCAAAGGGTTGACGATGCTGGTGAGATAGTCGGGAGGGGTGAACACGTCGCTGTCGCTGATCACCAGCATGTCATGGCGGGCAGCGGCCAGCCCGTTCACCAGGTTTTGCACCTTGCCGTTCACCACCGGCTGGCTCGCCACCGCAACGACGCTGACCCGCTGGGCCCCGTAGTCCTGCTCCAACTGGTGCAGCAGCGGCAACGCCGGATCGTCGAGCCGCTGCACCGAGAACACCACCTGATAGTCCGGGTAGTCCTGGGTGCAGGCGCTGCGCAGGTTGCGCTCCAGATTGCGCTCCAGGCCGCAGACCGGCTTGAGCATGGTGACCGGCGGCTGGAAGGCTTGCGCCACCCCGGGCGAGCGTCCTCGGCCGAGCAGCAAGATGACGCTGACGAGCGCCGCGAGGGAAAACACCGTGCCGGCAATCACAGGGATCAATGCCAGCGCCTGGATGGCATTGGCCATCATGAGCCGGCCTGCCCCGGCCGGTCAGGCACCGTGACATCAGTTTCGGGCACCGCCAGCAGGAACCAGCCCAGCCCCAGACCCCAGATGACCCACAAGATCTCGCGGAAGCGGATGATCAGGGCAAGCGCCAGCCCGGCTTCCGGCGAGCCGGTGACCATGCCGCCCATGACCACGAAGGCCACCTCCTGGGTGCCGACATTGCCGGGCACGAAGAACAGGGCGGCGCGCACCAGGCACACCACGGCGGTGATCATCCAGGCCGCGGTCCACGAGATCGGAAACCCGAGGAAATACAGCGCCACCAGCACCTCGACCCCGGTAATCACCCAGGTGGCGAACTCCAGAGCCACCACGAAGGCAAAGCGCCGCCGCTGGCCGCGATAAAAGGCGATGAGCCGGTCCTCGAACTCATGCACCAGGTCCAGCAGGCTCAGCGCCCGCTCACCCCAGCGGCCGCGCCCCAGCCAGTTGGCAGCCCTCGAGAACACCTTGTGGCGCTGCACCAGAAAGAACGCCGCGATACAGACCGAAAACACCGCAACCGTCCCGGCGGTGGCGAGGGCATAGGAGGCCGGCACCTGGTCCATCGCCAGCATGAACCCGACCCCGATGACCACGAACGGGATCAGCCCGAGGTTCTGCACCGTCAACTGAAGCATCAGCGAACTGGTGGTGTCGCGGTAGGGGATGGCGTAGGTTTTCTTCATCAGCGCCACTTTCAGCGGCTCGCCGCCGACCGATGCGCCGGGCGTGACGCTGTTGAGCGCCTCCCCCGCCACCAGTACGTTCCACAGGTTGGAGAACCACTTCCAATCCCCATGGCCGGACGGCAATGTCAGGTGCCACGACAGGGTCTGGGCCGCGAAGGCGCCGAAATACACCGCCAGGATCGCCACGACGCCCCACGCGCCGGTGGCCACCAGCAGCGCCCAGACCTCGGCCAGGTTGGTTTCATAAACGATGATGCCGAGCAGGACGCAGCCCATGACCAGCAAGGCTGCGGTGAGGAGCCTGAAGCCGCCGCCATGAGCGGCGGGCCAGCCGTCGACCCCCGGCGGCGATGAGCCTCGCCCGTCATCCATTCACGCCACCTTCAGAAGTAGGACTGCAGCCCGCCGCGCCGGCGCACGTCCAGCGTGGCGCAGTGAAAGGCGCCGCCGAGGGGTGCGTAGTGCAGGAACGCACAAGGGATCGGCTCGAAGCCCCAATCCTTCAGCGCCTTGATCATCGAGACCTGGCTCTTGTCGACGATGACGCGCTTTTCGTCGAGCATCAGCACATTGAGGC
>CAYMHN010000687.1:0-2183 GCA_964390235.1 uncultured Candidatus Competibacteraceae bacterium | reverse complement strand
AGCTACAGTTCCTCGGGCGCCAAGGCCTTCACGCTCAGGGCATGGATGTCGGTCTGCATCAACTCGCCCTGAGCGCCAAGGCCTTCACGCTCAGGGCATGGATGTCGGTCTGCATCAACTCGCCCAGCGCCGCGTAGACCAGCCGGTGCCGGGCCAGCCGCGGCTGGCCGGCGAACGCCTCGGCCACGATCAGCACATCGAAATGGCCCTTGCCGCTCAGCGCCCCGGCATGGCCCGCATGGGC
This sequence comes from uncultured Candidatus Competibacteraceae bacterium, assembly GCA_964390235.1. Lineage (GTDB taxonomy): Bacteria > Pseudomonadota > Gammaproteobacteria > Competibacterales > Competibacteraceae > CAYMHN01. The sequence continues at coordinate 1,939 of CAYMHN010000687.1, read as the reverse complement.
GGCGCTGTCGTCCCGCACCTCCAGTGCTTCGGGACTGAAGGCCTGGTTCAGGCAGCGCTCTATGGCCGCGACCCGTTCCACCGTCATGCCGGCAGCACCTTCTTGAACGGCTTGACCTCGACCTCGGCGTAGACACCGGCCGCCACATAGGGATCGGCGGCGGCCCAGTCCTGCGCCTCCTCCTGCGAGTCGAACTCGGCGACGATCAGGCTGCCGCTGAAACCGACCGGACCGGGATCGGGCGTATCGCTGAGCGGAAACGGACCGGCCAGTACCAGTCGGCCCTCGGTCTGCAAGGCCTGGAGTCGTTCCAGGTGGGCGGGCCGGGCGCTCAGACGACGCTCCAGACTGTGCTCGAAGTCACGACCGATGATGGCGTACAGCATCTCAGGATTCCTCCACGGGCTGGACATGGCGGGCCAGGTAGATCCCCTGGGCCAGGACGAAGACCAGGGTCAGCCCCAGCATGCCCCAGAGCTTGAAGTTGACCCAGGCGTCGGTGCTGAACTGGTAGACCACGTACAGATTGGCCACCCCCATGAGGATGAAGAACACCGCCCAGGCCAGGTTCAATCGCAGCCAGACCGCCGCCGGCAGACTCATGGCCGAACTCAGCAGGTACTGGATCAGGGGCTTGCGGCCGATGAACTGGCTGGCCAGAAACGCGATGCCGAACAGCCAGTTGACCACGGTCGGCTTCCATTTCAGGAACATCTCGTCGTGCAGCACCAGGGTGATACCGCCGAACACGATCAGCAGGGCCAGGGCGATCAAGGGCATGCGCTCCACCCGCCGCTGCCGGTACCAGGTCCAACCGACCTGCAGGGTCGAGACCACAATGATGGCTCCGGTGGCCAGGTAGAAATCGTCGTAGACCTTGTAAACGGCGAAAAACACGAACACCGGCAGGAAATCGTAAAGCAGTTTCATCGGCAGTCAGGGGTGATGAGTCGGTGAGTTATGGTACCCCATCGCGCCACGGTGCCGTAAGCGTCCGAGTGACGGAATCGCCCGAGGAGTACTGGTTTCGATGGCAAAAATGATACAGTTGATACGAAAATGACTTCGATCGACTCGAAATGAGCCAGTTTTTCCAGATCCATCCCGACAATCCGCAGCTGCGCCTGATCCGTCAGGCGGTCGCCATCCTGCGCGAGGGCGGAGTCATCGCCTACCCCACCGACTCCAGTTACGCCCTCGGGTGGCGCATCGACGACAAGGCCGCCATGGAACGGGTCGAACAGATCCGTCAGACCGACAAAAGCCATAATTTCACCGTGGCCTGCCGCGACCTGTCCGAGATCGCGATCTATGCCCGCATCGACAACTCCCAGTTCCGACTGCTCAAGGCGGCGACCCCGGGTCCGTTCACCTTCATCCTCAAGGCCACCGGCGAACTGCCGCGCCGGCTGCAGAATCCCAGACGCAAGACGGTCGGCATCCGGGTGCCGGACAACGCGATCGCCCGGGTCCTGATCGAGGAACTCGGCGAGCCACTGATGTCCAGCACCCTGATCCTGCCCGGCGATGACCTGCCGCTGAACGACCCTGACGCGATCCGCGAGCGGCTGGAGCAACAGATCGACCTGGTCATCGACGGCGGCCCCTGCCCGCTGGAGCCGACCACGGTGCTGGACCTCAGCGATGGCAATCCGACCCTGCTGCGCCAGGGACGCGGTGACGCCAGCCCGTTTCTGTAGTCACCGCGCCGCACCATGCTCCGGTCTCGCGTCTCGGCGCATCCGCCGCCACCCGACAAAGAACTGCGGCACCGAATCCTGCAGGCATTGCGGGATCAGGATAACCGGGTTTTCCGCCTGTGCCACCGCGGCCACCCGCTGATCGTCAAGCGCCCGGCCCGGCGCCGCCGTGCCCTGATTGCCAGCCTGCTACTGGCTTGGTTCTGCAAGCGCATCATCGGCCAGCGCCCGGCGCTCGC
>CAYMHN010000686.1:0-2185 GCA_964390235.1 uncultured Candidatus Competibacteraceae bacterium | reverse complement strand
TGACCGCCGCGAGCCGGTTGGACATGGCGAAGAAAGCGGCGATGGCGCCGATGTCCCAGATCTCCTCGTCACCGAATCCCACCTCGCGCAGCGGCTCGAAATCGGCATCCTCGATGGATTGCGAGGCCGTCGCCACCTGGAGCGCGAAATCCAGCATCCGTCGCTGGCGCTCGGTAATCTCCGCATCGAGATGGTTGACCGCCAACTGGTCGGCCAGACGCGGATTCTTGGCATGGATGCGCACCAGCGCGCCATGGGCGATGACACAATACGGGCACTGGTTGGCGGCGCTGGTCGCGACCACGATCATCTCGCGCTCGGCCCGGCTCAGCCCCCCCTCTTTTTCCATCAGCGCATCATGATAAGCGAAGAAGGCCCGGAACTCATCGGGCCGGTGCGCCAGAACGGCAAACACATTGGGCACGAAACCGGCCTTGTCCTGGACCTCGACGATCCTCGCGCGCACATCTTCGGGCAGCCGGTCCAGCTCGGGCACCGGAAAACGACTCAGTCGCGTATCGGTCATCGTGGGTTCCACCGTGGGTCGGGCTTTTGGTCAATCAGTGTAGCCGCTCGCTTCCGGGCGGTCCATCGAGTAATGCTCCCGCGCGGAATGCCATCCGTGATCGAATCTACGATAGCATATTGCCCACATCAATCATCACGTCACGGCGATTCTACCCAGGTGCATCACATCGGCTTCCACGACCGGCTGCTGACCGAGGCCGTGCGCCATTACGAGACCGGTTACGGCGTATTGCTGGATGAACCGGCGGCGCTCAGCATGGCCCGCGCCAGCGGCGGTGATCTGGAAAGCCGCTTGATCATCCGCGCCGGTGCGCTCAGCATCGCCCCCGCACTCAAGGCTGCACTGGACCACCTGCGCCAGGCACTGATCCTGTGTCTGGGGCTGGCTCTGCTGCTGGCGGTGCTGGGCGGCGTCGGTGCCGCCCGGATCGGCTTCTGGTCGGCCCCGGATCAGCCGATCAATGTCTACTGGCTGCTGATCAGCCTGCTCGGCCCGCCGCTGCTGACCCTGCTGCTGTGGCTGATCCTGTTGCTGCTCAAGCCACCGGCGCTGGCCGGTGGCTCACTGGGCGGCTGGGTCCTGGCCCTGGCCAGGCAACTCAGCCAACGGCTGCACCATGACCCCGTCCAGCTCGCCGCCGCCCGCGCCAGCGCCACGGTACTCGCCGACCGCTGGACGCTGAGCGCGATCAGCCACGCCCTGTGGTTGAGCTATCTGGGCGGCGCCCTGGGCATGGCGCTGGTATTGCTCAGCGTCCGCCAGTACGGCTTTGTCTGGGAGAGCACCCTGCTCTCGACCGATAGCTATGCCGCGTTCACCGAAGCCTTGGCCTGGCTGCCGGGGCAACTCGGTTTCGCCACCCCCGACGCCACCCAGATCGCCGCCAGCCGCCGGTTGGACAGCCCCCTGGTGCTGGACGCCAGCGGCGCCTGGTCCGGTCTGGTGCTGGGCTGCCTGGTCGTTTACGGCATCCTGCCCCGCCTGCTCCTGTTGCTGCTTTGCCTGATGCTGCGACGGCGCTTCCGGCAAGCCTTCCGGCTGGACATCGACCTGCCCGGCCATGCCCGCCTGCACGATAGTCTGCAACCACTCAGCGTGTCGCTGGGGGTGATCGACACGGAACAGACACCTCGGAAAACTCCTCGCTCCAGGCCAACGGGAAGGATGGCGATGCTCGGCCTGGAAACCGATACCCCTAGCAGTTGGCCACCGCTGCCGGGAGACTGGGAAGATCTGGGCCAGGTCGATGACCGGGCCGCCCGGCAGCGAGTGCTGGACCATCTCCAGACGATCACGCCGGCACGGGTGGTGGTCGTGTGCTCGCTGGCCATGACCCCGGATCGTGGCCATGGCCGGTTCCTGGAACAACTCGTCGAGCTCGGCCACCCGCTGCTGCTGGTGTTGAGCGAAGGCCAGCGGATGCGGATCCGCGGCCAGGGCGACGATCTGGCGCAGCGACTGGCCGACTGGCGGACACTGGCCGCGGCCGCCGGCCTGGACGATGAACGCATACTGGAGCTGGATCTGGAACATCTGACCGCCGCCAGCCGGTCCCGACTGGCGGCGGCCCTGGGGCTGGACTCCGCTGCCACCGAAGCCGTGCCCATCCAGTTCGCCTTGGCACTGATCGTGGAACACGCCGAGCGCTGGCAGCGA
>CAYMHN010000685.1:0-2188 GCA_964390235.1 uncultured Candidatus Competibacteraceae bacterium | reverse complement strand
CACGCCGAATACGTCCTGTCCGGCCAGTTCGGTGAACGGGTCGCCGACCACGACCTCGATGCCCAGCGGCTCGGCGCGGGTGTGGACCACGTCCAGGGTCTGCGGGAACACGTCATGGGCGACGAAGAAGCGCCGGCTCTTGGACTTGCTGCTGCGCTGGCACAGGGTCATGGCCTCGGCCGCGGCGGTGGCCTCGTCCAGCAGCGAGGCGTTGGCCAGTTCCAGTCCGGTCAGGTCCGAGACCAGGGTCTGGAAGTTGAGCAAGGCCTCCAGCCGGCCCTGGGAAATCTCCGGCTGATACGGGGTATAGGCCGTATACCAGCCGGGATTTTCCAGCACATTGCGCAGGATCACCGGCGGGGTATGGGTATTGTAATAACCCTGGCCGATCCAGGACCGGAATACCCGGTTCTGGTCGGCGATGGCCCGCAGCCGCGCCAGCACCTCGGCTTCGGTAGCGGGTTCGCCCAGTGCCAGCGGTTCACGCTCGCGGATGCCGGTCGGCACCACCGCGTCGGCCAGCGCCTCCAGCGAATCCAGACCGAGCGTGGCCAGCATGGTCTGCCGGTCCGCGGTACCAGGGCCGATATGGCGGCGGATGAAGTCCTCGCGCTGCTCCAGTTCCGCCAACGAGACGTGCTTCTGAGTCATGGGGGTCTCCAGGGGATTATATTTATGGCCAGGACATTATATTGCCAGTGTCGCGCTTTCCCGGACAGGTTTCCAGTCGGGCGGTAGCGCTTGCTATCATGGCCCGCCTTCCGGATGCCACCCAGACCCATGGAAACGATCGAAATCATCGTGCTGGCCGTGATCCAGGGCCTCACCGAGTTCCTGCCCATTTCCAGCGCTGCTCATCTGATCCTGGTGCCCCTGGTCACCGGCTGGCGGGATCAAGGACTGGCTTTCGATCTGGCGGTCCATATCGGCAGCCTGGTCGCCGTGGTCGTCTATTTCCGGCACGAACTACTGTGGGTGATCCGGGACTGGTGTCGATCCCTGTTCAGCCGTCGCCAGACCGAGAATTCCCGCTTGGGCTGGGCGGTGCTGTGGGGCACCATCCCCGTGGGTCTGGCGGGATTGCTGCTCAAGGAGCTGGTGGAAACCACCTTGCGCACCCCCAGGGTCGGCGCCCTTGTCATCGCCTGCTCGCTGATCGGCTTCGGCCTGCTGCTGGGCTGGGCGGACTGGCGACAGCGCGGCGAGCGCACCGAGTACGACCTGCGCTGGACCGACGTGCTGGTGATCGGCTGCGCCCAGGCCCTGGCCCTGATACCGGGCACCTCGCGCTCGGGCATCACCATGACCGCCGCGCTGTTCCTGGGTCTTAGCCGCGAGGCGGCGGCGCGGTTCTCGTTCCTGCTGTCGATACCGGTGATCATGCTGGCCGGCGGCTTGCAGACGTTGGAGCTGCTCCGCGGCGCGGAGACCGTGGCCTGGGGCGCCATGGCGCTGGGCGTGTTGCTGTCGGCCGTCAGCGCCTATCTGTGCATCCATTATTTTCTGGTCTTCATCCAGCGCATCGGCATGCAGCCCTTCGTGATCTATCGGCTGGTACTGGGTGGGGTGTTGCTGTACATCTTCCTCTGACAGCGCCCGTCCCTGGGCACCAGGTTCACGGCTCAATCGCCACGGCGGTATTCGTCGCTGGCGAAGAACTCGCGGGTCAGCTTGACGATGATCGGGCTGAGCAGCAACAAGGCGACCAGGTTGGGTATCGCCATGAAGGCGTTCAGGGTATCGGCCAGCAGCCAGATGAACTCCAGATCGGCCATCGCGCCCAGCGGAATGAACAGCGTCCACAGCACCCGGAACGGGAATTCCGACTTGGTGCCCAGCAGACACTCCCAGCATTTCTCGCCGTAATACGCCCAGCCCAGAATGGTAGTGAAGGCGAATACCACCAGCGAGATCGCCACTAGATAGCCGCCGATGCCCGGCAGGGTCATCTCGAAGGCCGTCGAGGTCAGCGACGCGCCGGTCTGGCCGGTGGTCCAGGCACCGGAGGCGATGATCGCCAGACCGGTCATGGTGCAGATGATCAGGGTGTCGATGAAGGTCCCCATCATGCCGATCAGACCCGAACGCACCGGACTCTTGGTGGTGCCGGCGGCCTGGGCGATACCGGCCGTGCCCAGACCGGCCTCGTTGGAGAAGATGCCGCGGGCCACGCCGAAGCGGATCGCCG
>CAYMHN010000684.1:0-2190 GCA_964390235.1 uncultured Candidatus Competibacteraceae bacterium | reverse complement strand
CACCGGTTCGCCGGACTTGCGGCAGGCCTCGACCCAGGCGGCTTGCGCGTCCTGGATCTCTCGAATGGCCTCTTCCGGGGTCTCGCCGAAGGCGGAACAGCCCGGCAGATCGGGAACCAGGGCGATATAGCCTTGATCCTCATCGCTCCAGAACACTTCAATCAGATACTTCATCGTCGGTACCCTCGTACTTGTCGATCATGGCAATCAGTTGCCGGGCCTGATAGGTCGGTATCCGTCCCCGGTGATCCTGGAAGTTGAGTTGCACGGGCTCACCAGGTCGCTTGAACACCCGGTGCGACCCCTTGCCGCCCTCATGCACGAACCCCAGCCAGCCGGCCACCCGGCAGGCGTCGCTGAACCGTACCTCAGCCGGGTTGTTGCGGATTGCCGCGAACAGCTTGTCACGCCGGCTCACGCCGCGCCCCGATCCAGCAACGCCACGGCCGCGGCCTTGTGCTCCGGGGCCAGATGTGCGTATCTGAGCGTCATGTCGAGGTTCGCATGCCCCAGCAGCTCGCGAACCGTGTTCAAGTCCACGCCGGCCATCACCAGACGGCTTGCAAAATGGTGGCGTAGGTCGTGAAACCGGAAGCCGGCAATGTCGGCATCCGCCAGCAGCTTGCCGAATGCCTTCTTGATGTTGTCCAGCCGGCCACCATCGGCAGCGGGGAAGACATGGCAATTGCCGATGTCCCGGCCGTCACGGTCCGCCGCGCGGCCGGCCTCATCGTCGGCCCGCTGCTTCCATCGGGTCAGCACGTCCAGTGCCTCATCATTCAGCGGCACATGCCGGGTCTGCCCGGACTTGGCGCCGCCCCCCTGAACCGTCAGGGTCCGGGTCGGGAAGTGGATGTCGGTCCAGACCAGATTGAACAGCTCCCCGCGCCGCAGCCCGGTATTCACGGCCAGCAGCACGATAGGCCGCAGATGGTCCACGAACGCCACGGTGGACAGGTCCGGCAGCAGCTCATGGCCTCGCTCGGCTCGCCATTGATTACCACTGGCCCGTTCGGTGCGGATGCGGGTTTCCCGGTCGCTCAGGGCTTTGCGCAGGCGCCGCTCTTCGGCCACGGACAGGTAGCGGACCTTGCCCTTGCTATCGAGCTTCAACGGTTTGACCTTGGCTAGCGGGTGACTGTCGATTACTTGCCATTCCGTCGCCTTGCTCAGTATCGCTTTCAATCCAGCAACGTAACGGTTCAGCGTAGCAGGCTTGGCGCCAGCTTTTTGCCGCTGCTGTCGATGCTTGTCCACAATCCAGGGCGTCAGTTCGGACATGGGCTTATCCAGCCAGTATTTGAACTCTGAGCGCAACTGTTGCAGGTTCAGCAAAGCGGCAGGCTTGCGATGCTCCCGAATCCATGGACCATACGCTTCATCCAGGAACGCGCCCAGCGTGGCTTTGCGTGCCCGTTCGGCTTCCCGCTTGGCCTGCTCGCGGGCGGCCTTGGCGGCTTTCTTCTCTTGTTGCGGGTCGGTCCCGGTCGCCACCTTGCCCAGCGCGGCCCGTGCCTGTTCGCGGGCTTGGGCCAAGGTCTTGACGCCCCATCGGGCCAGCGTGTAATCCGTCCCGCGACCATTGGCCCGGACGAACACGGCGAAGGTCTTGGTTCCGGATGGCATGACGCGGATGAACAAGCCAGGCTGCTCGGTATCCCAGACCTTGTACATCTTGGCGCCGGGTTGCAGGGTGCGGATGAACTTCTCGGTCAGCTTGGCCTTCATGGCGTGCCCTCGATTTACTGCATATTTACTGCAATCGGCGTGCAATTGACTGCACGGCTTATGCAGCATTATGCAACGATATCGAGATAATGACAAGCTGAATCAGTTGTTTAAGCAGGGTTTAGTGTTGCAGGATGTTGCAAACAAACCATCACTCATAATGATGGGGTCGGTGGTTCGAGTCCACCCATAGCCACCAATAGAATCAATTCTAGCGGTCCAGCGTAGCTTGCGGATGTGCTCCAGCTGGGCGTTTACAGCTACGCGCGGCATTGTGCGCTTTGAGTGTTTCCGCTTCCGCGTCCTGCAGCGAATCGAGTTCAGCCAAGGCGGACGCCTGGATCGAGGAGCTGACCACCCGGCTGGAGTCGCGCAAGCGGGAACTCAAGGCTCAGCGCTAGGTGGTTTCCGTCACCCCTTCAACCGGGAACCGGCAACGGCTGAAATCAGTATCAATTATCA
>CAYMHN010000683.1:0-2191 GCA_964390235.1 uncultured Candidatus Competibacteraceae bacterium | reverse complement strand
CACAGGGCAAACAGCGTACCCACCTGGACTCCCTCGGCACCGGCCGAGCGGGCCAGTTCCTCGAACTCCGCCAGCACGCGCGCATCCTCCGGTTTGCCGTCCAGTGTCAGATGCACCAGAACGGCACGTTCACCGCTGCGGGGACGCTCAAACAAAGCGCACCCCGGGGGTTGAGTGATACTCAACCGGTGTCGTCTTCATCGCCATCGCTGCCGTCATCGGTGGCCAGGCTCAGTCGCACGTTGCGGGCCGGAACCACGGTGGAAATCGCGTGTTTGTAGATCATCTGGCTGACGCTGTTCTTGAGCAGCACCACGAACTGGTCGAAGGACTCGATGTGTCCCTGCAGCTTGATTCCGTTCACCAGATAGACGGACACGGGAATGCGCTCCTTGCGCAGCGCATTCAGAAACGGTTCTTGTAAGGAGTGACCTTTTGCCATGGGAGCGGCTCCTTGTTCTTATGCCTGTGGGTTATGAATAAAGTTCAAGGCGCTGTAAATCCGAAATCGGCTTTTCCAGCAGTATAGGGTACCTTGCCAATCTTTGTTAACAACCGTCGCTCCCGCAGTACATGATAAGCGCAATCCAGCAGCCCGGGCGCGGTGCTATCCAGCCAGATCAGCGATTCCTCGGCGCGCAGCCAGGTCAGCTGCCGTTTGGCAAACTGCCGGGTGGCTATTATTCCACGCTTGACCATGATGTCATAATCCAGCAGACCATCGAGATACTGCCAAACTTGGCGATAACCCACGGCGCGCAGGGCAGGCAGCGACAGACCCAAATCGCCGCGGGCCCTGAGGCCGGCTACTTCGTCGACCAGCCCCAGCGTCAGCATGGCATGGAAGCGGTGCTCGATGCGCTGTTGCAACGGCCCCCGGTCGCGCGGTGCGATGGCCAGTTTGACAACCCGAAACGGTAAGGTTTCATTGCCCCCGGCTGATTGCAGCTTCGACAGGGGTTGTCCCGTCAGCTCGAAGACTTCGAGTGCCCGCAGGATGCGCTGCGGATCGTTGGGGTGAATCCGGGCCGCGGCCTCGGGGTCGAGGCGAACCAGCCGCTCATGCAAGCCGGAGGTACCGTATTGCTCGCGCTCCCGGTCGAGGCGGGCGCGTACCAGCGGATCGGCGGCGGGCAATCGACTCAGGCCGCGCTCCAGGGCTCGAAAATACAAGCCGGTACCGCCGACCAGCAGGGGAATCCGGCCAGTGGCGTGGATCGCGGCGATTTCAGCCAGGGCATCCTGGCGAAACCGGGCGGCGGAGTACGGTTCACTCGGATCGAGAATATCGATCAGCCGGTGTGGTGCCCGGGCTCGCGTCGCGGCATCGGGTTTGGCGGTGCCGATGTCCAGTCCCCGGTAGACCATGGCCGAGTCGACGCTGATGATGGCCAGAGGCAGCCGTTCGACCAACGCCACCGCCAGATCGGTCTTGCCGGCTCCGGTCGGACCCTGCAGAAACACGACCGGCGGGTGCTCATCGGGCATGGCCTAGCGACCTCGTAGAAACAGCTTGTCCAGTTGCTCCAGCGGCAACTGAACCCAGGTCGGACGGCCATGATTGCATTGGCCGCTGCGCTCGGTTTGCTCCATGGCCCGTAGCAAGGCGTTCATTTCCGGCGGACTGAGGCTGCGGTTGGCTCTTACCGATCCATGACAGGCCATGGTCGACAGGGTTTCGTTGATCCGTTCCTGGATGCGGGTGCTGTCGCCATGGGTTCCCAGATCGGCCAGTACATCATGCAGCAGCTGGTCGATGTCGGCCCGGACCAGGGGAGCGGGGATACTGCGCACCGCGACGCTGTCCGGACCCAGCGCGGCGACCGTCAGACCCAGGCGGACGAGCAGTTCGCCGTGCTCCTCGACCAACCGCATCTCGGATCGGGAAAGCCGGACGCTGACCGGCATCAGCAGTGGCTGCACCGGGACACCGTCGCGGTCCAGGCTGGCCTTGAGCCGTTCGTAGGTAATGCGCTCGTGGGCGGCGTGCATGTCCACTAGCACCAGGCCGTGGGCGTTTTCCGCCAGGATGTAGATCCCGTGCAGCTGCGCGATGGCATAACCCAGCGGCGGAACGGTTTCCCCGGAAGTGGCCTGCGGCGCGGAGCCCGGCACCACGGCGACGGGATGCAGGCGTGCATAGCCGGCCAGCTGCTCGTGCACGGTCGGGGGTTCGTTCCCGTGCAGTGAC
>CAYMHN010000682.1:0-2195 GCA_964390235.1 uncultured Candidatus Competibacteraceae bacterium | reverse complement strand
TCGAAATAGCGGCAGTGGGCCTCGATGGTGCCGGCGGCCGAGCGGATGCGGACCCGGTCGCCGTTGCCGATGCCGCGCTCGCGGGCGGTGACGGGGTTGATCTCCATGAACACCTCGCGCCGCCCGCCATGCACCGGCTGCAGATAGGCGATCGCCTGTGGCAGGTTGCCGCCGCGCCCCTCGGCGTGCAAAGCGACCTTGGGGGTGACGAAGTACAGATCGCCCCCGCCGTGGTGCTCGGGCTCCACCCACTGGATCAACCCGGCCCGCTCGGTCGGTATGCCGAATTCCTGGTTGATGTACTCGGCGTGCGCTTGCAGTTGCTGCGGGGCGAGTTCGAACTTGCCCGAGGGGGTCTTGAGCAGCGTGTTCTGGACCTCCTCGGCCGTCATCAGGCGGTTGTAGCCCTGGCCATCCCACTCGTAGAACTCGCCGCGCCACTGACGCCACAGATAGGGTTTCTTGTACCAGACGCCCTCGCGCTTCCAGGACTCGAGATCGTTGACGCCGTTGTCACCCGGATCGGCGCGGAAGCCCTCGGCGAGATGGCGCAGGACGTTCTCGGTATTGTCCAGGGCCTTGTAATAATCGCCCATCGGGCCGTCGATGCGCTTGCCGATCTCGATCAGGATGTCGCCGTAGACCTTGGTGTCGTACAGGGGCGGGATGGCCGGGGTGCGCAGGCCTGCCATCGGATAGCCCTCGAACGGGTAGGTCGGGGTGTCCTGCAAGCGCTCCAGATAGGTGTGATCGGGCAGGATCAGATCCGCGTACATCGCCGTCTCGCCCGGGAAGGGCGAGGTATCGATGATGAATACATCTTTCAGCGCGTCCTCCCACTGCTGACCATTGGGCGCGGTCCAGATCGGATTGGTCAGGTAGAACATCGCCGTGTCCAGCTTGTAGGGATCACCCTTGGCGTGGTTCGGCCCGACTTCCTGGAGCATGTTGCGGGCTAGCGGCCAGCGCTCGGTGCCCTGCATGTCGATGCGCGGATGGCGCCCCTGTACCGAGCGGGCGTAGTCGTCCATATAGTCATCCGCATCGACCGGCAGCGGGCCATAGGACGGACCCATCTGGTAGAACAACCCGCCTTGGGCGAACAGCGAACCGACCAGCGCGTTCAGCGCATGGATGGCCATGCCGTTGTAGGTACCGTTGGAATGGGCGGTGGGGCCGCGTTCGAACAGCGCGATGGCGGGTCGGGTGGTGCCGAACTCGCGCGCCACGGTGATGATGTGGCGGGCCGGGATGCTGGTCACGGTCTCGGCCCATTCCGGGGTGCGATCCTTGACCTCGTCGTTCCACCAGCGCTCGATGCCGGATACCCACTTCTCCTCGAAGCTGCCGGCGGGCACGGTCTGGCCGGCCCGGAAGCGGTTGACGCCGCCGCGAAAATCGCCGACGAATTCCTTGTCCCACAGCCCCTCGGTGAGCATCACATGGGCGATGGCCAGGGCCAGGGCGCCGTCGGTGCCGGGACGGATCAGCAGCTGCCGGTCGGAGGCGGCGCTGGTGGCGTTGGCGTGTACGTCCACCACCGTCACGCGGGTTTTGGGGCTCTTGGTGCGGATATGACCCCAGACCTGCATCAGATAATTGTAGGGCCGGAACGCCTCCAGGAACCCGGCGCCGAAGATCAGCAGATAATTGCTGTTCTTGTAGTCGTAGGCATTGTAGGACTCGTTGCCGTCGGTCAGCTTCTTGGCCACGATGCTGCCGTCCGAGCACATCGAGGAATGGCCGATGGCCACGTTGGGCGAACCGTAGAGCTGGCCGAAGGTGCCTTGCAGGCCGGCGCAGGAGGCGCCCCAGCCGCGTCCGTAGAACAGAGCGAAGCGGTGCGACTCGTTCTCGGCGCGCAGCTTGTTCAGCCGGGCCGCCACGGTGTCCAGGGCCTCGTCCCAGGAGATCGGCACGAAGCCGGGATCCTGGCCACGGCCCTTGTTCGGATTGGTGCGCCGCATCGGCCCCTTGAAGCGGTCCGGGTCGTACAGAATATAAGTACCCAGATGACCCTTGGGGCACAGCTTGCCGTTGGCTATGGGGTTGTTGGTCGAACCGTAGATGGCATGAACCCGACCGTTGGTGGTGTAGACATCGATGCCGCAACGGGCCGGGCACTGATGGCAGATGCTTTTGGTAACGACCGTCTCGCCACGCGGCGCGGCTTGAGCTTCGGCCTGACGCAGGGT
>CAYMHN010000681.1:0-2201 GCA_964390235.1 uncultured Candidatus Competibacteraceae bacterium | reverse complement strand
CGGAGCCGCCGGCCGATCCACCACTCCGGCGAAGGGTCCTCAAGCGCCAATCCGCGGGGCCGATCCGCCCCTGGTCGAGCAGCATGCCGAAGCGCAGGACGACGCCCCACAGGAAGTAGAAGGGGATGATGTTGTAGGGCTTCTCGAAGCCGTCCTCGCCCAGCGAGAAGACCCACAAGGCGATGAAGTAGCACATGATCAGGAGCATCCAGCTCTCGCCCTCGCGCCAGCGCAGCTCGCGGCAATGGCGGACGATCTGGTGCCAGCGGCGGAACAGGGCCAGCATCATCCCGATCCAGGCGAGCGCCCCGATCACCCCGGTGCGGGCGATGATCGAAATGTAGGAGTTGTGCGGCTCGCGCACCGGATTGCCGCCTGGGTCGTAGAAGTCGGTCAGGACCTGGCCGTAGCCCAGCCCGAGCAGGACGTAGAACGGGTTGGCGATCATCTTCTCGTAGATGTTGATCCACCAGTCGAGGCGCTGGTCGACGCCGGCCGCTGCCGAGCAGACGCTGGCGAGCTCGATGTTGGTCGGGTCGCACCAGCCGAAGATCGCCTTGAAGTGGGCGACCAGGAAGGCCGGGCTGAAGCTCGTTCCCAGCCGCCCCTCGATGCGCAGGTCGGTCACCGCCAGGAGCGCCAGGATGAAGACCGCCAGATAGCCGAGCAGGGCCATGTTGGCGATGCTGGCGCGCCGGTACACCGCCAGGAAGGCGAAGATCGCGATGGTGGTGAGATAGAGCATGCGCGCCTGGAACATCGCCACCACCGCACCCAGGAGAAGGACGGCGACCAGGGTGGCGAGGAAGCTGCGGCCGTGGAACAGCAGCAGGTAGACGGCGGCGATGATCGCCCAGTAGGCGCTGTTGGTCATCACCCCGAAGATCGGCGCCTCGAAGCCGTTGGGGGTCATGATGGTCGGCGAGTTCATCATGATGTCCCACTGGAACGGGTACATCATGGCGTAGGCCACCCCCACGAACATCAGCCGCGGCGCCCAGACGAAGAAGCGCTCCAGGGTCTTGGGGTGGGCGGCGAACACGAAGCCGACCAGCAGGAACAGCGATTCGATCACATGGGCGGCATCGCGCAGCGCCCAGGGGCCGTAGACCATGCTGTCGAAGACCGCGCGGCCGAGCCCGAAGCTCCACCAGACCACGAACGGCAGCAGCAGCACCGAGCGCGACAGCTTGCCCAGGACGCTGGTGTAGCTGATGGTGAACAGGACCAGGAACAGGGTCAGCTCGCCCACCGGCAGGCCGAAGCCGCCACCCGGCGGCACCCTCACCTGCTGGAAGCCCCAGTTGAGCAGCAGGTAGAGGAACACCGTGCCGGCGACGATCACATTGCGCCAGCGGTCGAACTGCGCCGGCTCCGCATCGGTGACCTCGGCGGCCGCCGTGGCCCGACCGGGCCAGTAAAGGCGGCCGCCCCGGATCATGACCGTCTGCGACGTTCCGTCATGCAGCAACGCGCAACCCTCGCCCGCTGGGATCAGCACCTTGGATGTGCACCACCAGGCCGGACCTTGCAAGGGGTGGGGGCGTATCCGAGATCATGCCGGCGCCAGATTCCTGCCGTCCGTCAACCCTCATCGGGATAGCCGCCGCCATCGCGCGCGCGGCATCGCCCGTCGGCCAACCCCAAAATCTGTGGTTGCGCCACCCAAAAAACCATGTAAAGGTGCTTGGCAAAAGGCTGGGCGGGTGGTTATGCCGATGGACAGTGTATATGCTGCGGGAAATACTCGCGCCCGCAATGACCTGCGTTTAACATCTGCAGGCCTGATCTATCTGTCACTGCTGAGCGCCCTCCTGCTGGCGACCTATTGGCCGTCCTGGTCGATCGCACCCTATGCTGACGACTTCTTGCTTCTGATCGCCGTCGACGCCGGGGTCGGGGGCGGCGCGTACGCCGGGCAGTTCATGTTCCGGCCGCTGGAGCTGTTCGTTCTCCAGCTGAGCTACGCGTCGACCGACGGGCTTGGGCTGGCGCGGGCGATCAGCTTCACAGCTTTCCTCGCCAGCATCGCGCTGGTGTTCCGCTTGGCTGTGCGGATCGCGCCGCAGTTGCCCGCGCTGCCGTTTGTGGCCAGCGCGCTGTTCGCCTGCCACCCGGTCAACGTCGCCACCGTGGCCCAGGTCGACACCGTGAGCCAGGACCTCGCGACGCTGACCGTGCTCGGCGCCTTTGCCTGGTAC
>CAYMHN010000680.1:0-2205 GCA_964390235.1 uncultured Candidatus Competibacteraceae bacterium | reverse complement strand
TGATCTCGACTTCGGCGAAGTCACCGATATCGGGTACCTTGATTTCTTGTATCGCCATGTCTCTTCTCCCCGGGCTGCGTTATACGGTAAGCGGATTGGGCGCATCGGGGTCGATGCCGTACTTCGCTATGGCTTCCAGCACCTTGGCCACCGGCACCTGACCCTCCTCGGCCAGGGACTTGAGCGCGGCCACGGTGACATAATGACGGTCCACCTCGAAGAAGCGGCGCAGCGCCTTGCGGCTGTCCGAGCGGCCGAAGCCGTCGGTCCCCAATACCCGGTAAGAACGCGGCACGAAGGGCCGGATCTGCTCGGTGAACAGCCGGATGTAGTCGGTGGCCGCGATGACCGGACCCTCGGTGTTTTCCAGGCACTGTTCCACCCAGCTCTTGCGCGGTTCCTGGTCGGGATGCAGCAGGTTCCAGCGGGCGGCGTCCTGACCATCGCGAGCCAGTTCGTTGAAGCTCGGGCAGCTCCAGAGGTCGGCCACCACGCCCCAGTCGTCGCGCAGCAGATCGGCCGCGGCGATCACCTCGTTCAGGATCGCGCCACAGCCCAGTAGCTGAACCCGCGGACCCTTGCCCTCGCCCTTGCGCAAGGCATACATGCCCTTGAGGATGCCCTCCTCGGCCCCTTCCGGCATGTCCGGGTGGCTGTAGTTCTCGTTCAGCGTGGTGATGTAGTAGAAGACGTTCTCCTGGTCTTCGTACATCCGCTGGATGCCGTTGCGGAAAATCACCGCCACTTCGTAGTGGAAGGTGGGGTCGTAAGCCACGCAGTTCGGTATGAACTGGGCGAATACCTGGGTATGGCCATCCTCGTGCTGCAAGCCCTCACCGTTGAGCGTGGTACGCCCCGAGGTGCCACCGATCAGAAAGCCGCGCGCCAGCATGTCGCCGGCCGCCCAGGCCAGATCGCCGATGCGCTGGAAGCCGAACATCGAGTAATAGATGTAGACCGGGATCATGGTGACCCCATGGTTGCTGTAAGCCGTGGCGGCGGCGATCCAGGAGGACATGGCACCGTCCTCGTTGATGCCTTCCTGCAGCAACTGGCCTTTCTTGTCTTCCCGATAAGGCATGATTTCGCCGGCGTCCACCGGGGTGTACAGCTGGCCCCCCGGAGCATAGATACCGATCTGGCGGAACATGCCCTCCATGCCGAAAGTGCGCGCCTCGTCGGCGACGATGGGCACCAGGCGCGGCCCCAGCATCTTGTCGCGGGTAATTTGCACCATGGCACGCACCAGGGCCATGGTGGTGGACATGGTGCGCTCGCCGGTATCGCTCAGGATCTGCTTGAACACCTCCAGTGGTGGCGCGGGCAGCTTGTCGCCCTGCTGGCGACGCTGCGGCAGGTAACCGCCCAGCGCGGCGCGGCGTTCCTTGAGGTACTTGATTTCGGGGGCATCCTCGGGCAGCGTGACCAGGGCGGCGTTCCTGACCACCTCGTCGGAGATCGGCAAACTGAACCGATCGCGAAACTTCTTGAGGTGCTCCTCGCCCATCTTCTTCTGCTGGTGGGAGGGATTCTTGCCCTCGCCGGCCTCGCCCATGCCGTAACCCTTGACCGTCTTGGCCAGGATCACCGTTGGCCGATCGCTTTCGCTGGCGGCTTTGTAGGCATTGTAGACCTTGATGTGATCATGCCCGCCGCGGATCAGATCGTAGTAGATCTGATCGTCGCTCAGGTGCTCGACCATTTTCTTCAGCTCCGGATACTTGCCGAAGAAATGCTCGCGGATATAACCGCCACCATTGGACTTGAACGCCTGATACTCGCCGTCCACGCATTCCGCCATGCGCTTGCGCAGCAGGCCGTTGTGATCCTGGGCCAGCAGCTTGTCCCAGCCCGACCCCCACAGCACCTTGATCACGTTCCAGCCGGCACCGCGGAAGTTGCCTTCGAGTTCCTGGATGATCTTGCTGTTGCCGCGTACCGGGCCGTCCAGACGCTGCAAGTTGCAGTTGACCACGAAAATCAGATTGTCCAGCTTCTCGCGCGCGGCCAGGGCGATGGCACCCTGGGACTGTGGCTCGTCCATCTCGCCGTCACCCAGAAAAGCCCAGACCTTGCGCCCCTGTCGGGCAATCAGCTCGCGGTTTTCCAGATACTTCATGAACCGGGCCTGGTAGATGGCCATCAGCGGCCCCAGACCCATGGACACGGTGGGGAACTGCCAGAACTCCGGCATCAGATACGGGT
>CAYMHN010000679.1:0-2210 GCA_964390235.1 uncultured Candidatus Competibacteraceae bacterium | reverse complement strand
TACGCCCGGCGCCGCCGCCCGCTCCACCAGCGGTCCGCCCTGAACCGCCGCCGCCGCAGGTCGCAGCCGTTACGCCGCCGCCCGCCCAACCCGAACTGCCCCGACTGGAGCTGATCAGCCGACCCATGGCCGAGGTACAGCAGGGGCAGCCGCGCTGGATGGTTCAGGCCGGCAGTTTCAGCGATGTGAGCAATGCCAATTCACTGCGCGATCAGCTGCGCTCGCGGAATTTCTCGGCTACCCTGACGTCCACCGTGATCGATGGACGCACCATGTACCGGGTCCAGGTCGGACCGCATTCCTCGCGTGATGAAGGCGAGCGCACCCGGGAGCGGCTGCAACGCGAGCTGAGCATCAGCGGCAGTGTGATTCCGGTCTATAACTGATGGCTGAAGGACTGAAGGCGTGACGATGATGCAGGATTTCGTACTGGTCGATTACATCGTGCTGGCCATCGTCGGCTTGTCGGTGTTGATCGGCCTGTGGCGCGGGTTTCTGCGCGAGGTGATCTCGCTGGCCACCTGGGTGGCGGCCTTCGTGGTCGCCTTTCTGTTCGCCGAGGATGTCAGTCTGTATCTGGTCCCCTATATCGGTGTGCCGTCGGCGCGAGCGGTACTGGCTTTCGGTGGCCTGTTCCTGGTGACCCTGATCATCGGGGGTCTGATCAATACGCTGATCGCTCAACTGGTGCGCAGTACCGGCTTGAGCGGCACCGATCGCCTGATCGGCTTTGTGTTCGGCGGGGTGCGCGCCGCGGCGCTGGTGGCGGTGCTGATCCTGCTGGCCACCCTGACCCCGCTGCCGCAGGATCCATGGTGGCGGGAGTCCGTGCTGATCCCGTATTTCGAACCCCTGGCCGTGTGGTTGCGCGACCAGTTGCCCCAGCAGTTCGCCGAGCCGTTTCTGTTCCCCGGCGAGACACCGCCCGCCGCCGTCGAACCAGCTCCCCCGACACCGGCCTTGGAGCCGGCTGTGCCGGCTGCCGAGTAGCGGCGATGTGCGGCATCATCGGCTTGGTGGCTCGGGGGCCGGTCAATCAGGCCCTGTTCGACGGCATGACGGTGCTCCAGCATCGCGGGCAGGACGCCGCCGGCATGGTGACTTGCGACCACGGCCGGCTCAATCTGCGCAAGGACATCGGCCTGGTGCGGGATGTGATCCGTACCCGCCACATGCGTCGTCTGACCGGCAATATCGGCATCGGCCATGTGCGCTATCCGACCGCCGGCGGCGACAGCGATCCGGCCGAAGCCCAGCCGTTCTTCGTCAACTCGCCGTTCGGCATCACCCTGGCCCACAACGGCAATCTGACCAATGCCACCGAGCTCAAGCGGGCGTTGTTCGAGACCGATCTGCGGCATATCAACACCGATTCCGATTCGGAAATCCTGCTCAATGTGTTCGCGCACGAGTTGCAGGCCCGCGGGCGTCTGAAACCGGAACCGGACGACCTGTTCGCGGCGGTCGCCGCGGTCCACCGGCGGGTGCGCGGTGCGTATGCGGTGGTGGTGCTGATCATCGGGGTCGGGATTCTGGCGTTCCGCGATCCCAACGGCATCCGTCCCTTGATCTATGGCCGGCGCGGCACCCCGCAGGGCATGGAGTACCTGGTCGCCTCCGAAAGCGTGGCCCTGGATGCGCTGGGCTTCGAGCGGTTGCGTGACGTGGCGCCGGGCGAGGCGGTGTTGTTTTCCGAAGACGGTCGGCTGGCGACCCGGCAGTGCGCCGATCATCCCCGGCTGGCGCCGTGCATTTTCGAGTATGTCTATCTGGCGCGGCCCGACTCGGTGCTGGACGGGGTTTCGGTGCACAAGGCGCGGCTGCGCATGGGCGACGCCCTGGCCGCCAGGATCCGCCGTGAATGGCCGGATCATGACATCGACGTGGTGATCCCGATCCCCGACAGTAGCCGCTCCTCGGCCTTGCAAGCGGCCCTGGAACTGAATCTCAAGTACCGCGAGGGCTTCGTCAAGAACCGCTACATCGCGCGGACCTTCATCATGCCGGGCCAGGCGGTGCGCCAGAAATCGGTGCGCCAGAAACTCAACGCCATCGATCTGGAGTTCCGCGACCGGAATGTGCTGCTGGTGGACGATTCCATCGTGCGCGGCACCACCGCCGAACAGATCGTGCAGATGGCCCGCGACGCCGGGGCGCGCAAGGTGTATTTCGCCTCGGCCGCGCCGCCGGTGCGCTACCCGAATGTCTAC
>CAYMHN010000678.1:0-2221 GCA_964390235.1 uncultured Candidatus Competibacteraceae bacterium | reverse complement strand
CAACTGGCGTGCCGCCGACACGGTCGGGCGTTGGTGGAGCCTGGCCGGGGTCGGCACCCATTGTCTGGATCTGATCCGCTGGGTGATGGTGCCGCAGTGCGGCGAGGTAGTCGAGCAGCAGGCCGTCATCAGTCGCGCCGTCTGGGGCGGGCCGCACGACGAGACTGCGGTGCTCGCCCTGCGCTTCGAGTCCGGCGCCACCGCCGAACTGTGCTCCTCGGTGCTGTTCCAGTCGCCCAGCCGGGCCGAGATCCATGGCAGCCGCGGCTATTTTATCTGCGACGGCACCCTGGGTACCCACGGAGCCGGCAAGATCGCCGGCCATCAGGGGCCGCTGGAGTTTGCCGTCCAGGATCCCTACGCTGGCGAGATCGCCGATTTCGTCGCCGCGATCCGGAATGACCGTGCTCCCGAGGTGGATGGCCGCGAAGGGTTGCGAAACGTGGAGCTGCTGGAGCGGGCGTTGCCGGCCGCCGAGGGCTGACGCCTGCATCCGGGACTCTCCGGCCTGCGTAACCGGAAGCAGGGTTCTTTCTCGGAGCAAGCCCATGCCATCCCGGTTCATCACCTTCCAGGCGCTGCCCGTCATCCTGGTTCTCTTCCTGGCCACCGGGGCTCAAGCCCAGACCAAGAACGGCTTCGATCTCGGTAACAGTGCGATTCCGGTCGAACAGATCCGCCACGGAGGCCCGCCGCGGGACGGGATCCCGTCGATCGACGATCCCATCTTTGGCACCGCCGACCAGGCGAGGTTTCTGCGTCACGACGACCGGATACTCGGGATCGCCCGCAACGGCATCGCCAAGGCCTATCCGATCCGGATTCTCAACTGGCACGAGGTGGTCAACGACCGCTTCGGCGCCGAGGCCATTGCCGTGACCTACTGTCCGCTCTGCGGCACCGGCATGTCGTTCAAGGCCGAGGTGGCCGGGCAAGAGCGTGACTTCGGCGTGTCCGGACTGCTGTACAACAGCGACGTGCTGCTCTACGACCGCGCCAGCGAGTCGCTCTGGTCGCAGATCGCCAGCCGGGCCGTCAGCGGTCCGCTGGTCGGTACCCGCCTGGAAATGATCGCGACCAGCCATACCAGCTGGGCCGACTGGCGCAGCCGGCACCCCGATACCCTGGTGTTGTCCACCGATACCGGCTATCGACGCGATTACGGCCGCGACCCTTACGCCGACTACGAGACCGATGTCCGGGTGATGTTCCCGGTCGGGCATACCGACCCGCGTTACCATCCCAAGGAATGGGTGATCGGACTGAATCTGGACGGCGCGACCAAGGCCTATCCGTTCACCGAGCTGAGTCAGGCTGCTACTCCGCTGACCGACCGGGTAGGTGGCCAGCAGATCACCGTAGAATTCGACGCCGAGCACCGCACCGGCCGGGTGCGGGTGGCCGATGGAGGGGAACTGCCGACGGTGATGGCGTTCTGGTTCGCCTGGGCGGCCTTCAATCCGGATACCGAGGTGTTCGTGGCATCGGACCAGTAACCGACCGGTTACTCACCCAGATGCCCCTTGCCGGCGCACCATTCCAGCAGCGGCAATCCGGCGTCGGGTAGGGTGCTGGCGAAGGCCTCGATCTGCCGCCATGATGCAGTCTGTTTCGCTTTTGAAGTATCGGGTAGTATCCATGCAATCCCGATTTCGATGCGGCGAGACCATATAGATGAACCAGGATTCCCGACTCGACCCCCGCACCCTGGCCGCCCAGGCCCTGGGCCGGGAGGACCCGCTGACCGGCGCGGTGGTGCCGCCGCTGTACCTGTCCACCACTTACACCCGCGACCAGGACTACTCCCCGCGCGCGACCGGGACCTACATCCGCGACGACTCGCCCACGGTGGCCCACGCCGAGGCGGTGATCGCCACCCTGGAAGGGGCGGCGGCGGCGCTGGGCTTCGGTTCCGGAATGGCGGCTTGTACCGCGCCGTTCCAGGCGCTGGAGGTTGGTGATCACGTGGTCTGCGCCCGGACCGTCTATCACGGGGTGATCGCCTGGCTGGAGCGCTTCGCCGCCGCGCGGGGCATGGCCTACAGCTGGTTCGACGCCGGCGATCTGGCCGCGCTGAAAGCCGCTATCCGCCCGGAGACCCGGCTGGTCTGGCTGGAGACCCCGGCCAATCCGACCTGGGCGGTCACCGACATCGCCGCGGCCTGCGCCATCGCCCACGCCGCCGGAGTCCGGGTGGCGGTGGATTCGACCTGCGCCACCC
>CAYMHN010000677.1:0-2228 GCA_964390235.1 uncultured Candidatus Competibacteraceae bacterium | reverse complement strand
TCGTAGCCGGTGAGTGGCCGGGTGCCGGGCATGACCGGCGCCGGGGTCTGGATGACGACCGGCGCCGGTGGTGGTGGTGGGCGACTGGCCTCGATCCGTGCCGCCGCCTGCCGCGCCGCCTCGGCCCGGTCCAACAGCTCGCGTTCACCCTCCCGCAGACCGCTGCCGCCGATGGTGGACACCGACTGGCGATCAAGATCCAGCGGGTCGGCAATGCCGCCCTCGGGTGGTTGATCGCCATAATGACGCACGCCCGCCGCATCGGTCCAGGTATAGATTTGGGCCCGGACCGGCTGGATCTGGACCAGCAGGACCAGTAGCAGCGGTAGCGACCAGCGTCCAGGGATGAGCATGGCTAGGGGCTGGCGCGCTGGACGGCTTGCGCCCCGACCAGGGCGCTCATGTTCACCAGGCCGCGCACGCTGATCACCTGGGTGACCACATGCGCCGGCCTGGCGCTGCCGATCAGGATGGGGCCGAGGCTGACCCCACCGCCCAGCGACTTGAGTAGATTGAAGGCGATATTGGCTGCATCGACATTGGGCATGACCAGCAGATTGGCGGCACCCTTGAGTCGCGAATGGGCATAGGCATAGGCGCGCAGTTCATCGGACAGGGCGGCGTCGGCTTGCATCTCGCCCTCGGCTTCCAGTTCCGGGGCGCGTTGGTGCAGCAGTTGCAAGGCCTCGCGCATCTTGCGGGCTTCCGCACTGTCATGGCTGCCGAAATTGGACCGCGACAGCAGAGCGACCTTGGGTTCCAGACCAAAGGCACGAACTTCCTTGGCGGCCAGCAAGGTCATTTCGACAATCTCATTGGTATCGGGGTTCTGGGTGATGTGGGTGTCGCAGATGAACAGCGGCCCGCTGGGCAGGACCAGCATGCTGATGGTCGATAAATCGTGGACTCCCTCGGCCAGACCAATGACATCGCGCACCGTCTGCAAGTGCTGGCGGAAGCGGCCGATCACCCCGCACAGCATCGCATCGGCCTCGCCCCGTTCCAGCATCAGCGATGCCACCACGGTGTTCTCGGAGCGCACCTGCTTCATGGCGGCGCGCGGCGATATGCCGCGCCGGCCCAGCAACTCGTGGTAGCGGGTCGAATAGTCATCGAAGCGCGGATCCTGCAGGATGTTGCACAGCTCGAAATCCTGGCCAGGCCGCATGCGCAGACCCAGCTCCCGGATCCGGCTCTCGATCACCGGCGCCCGGCCGATCAGCACCGGGTAGGCAATGCCGTCGTCGATGACCTGCTGGGCGGCCTGCAGAACCCGGCGCTCCTCGCCCTCGGCATAGATCAGCCGTTTGGGATCGGTCTGAGCCTGCTCGAAGATCGGTTTCATGACCAGACTGGATTTGTAGACTAGCTGGCTGAGCCGCTCCTTGTAGCGGCGCAGGTCATCCAGGGGGCGGGTCGCGACGCCGGAATCCATGGCCGCCTTGGCTACCGCGGGGGCGATTTCGCTGATCAGTCGCGGGTCGAAGGGTTTGGGGATCAGATTATCCGGCCCGAACGGTTCGGGTTTGCCACCATAGGCCTTCATGACCACTTCCGACTGTTCCGCCATGGCCAGATCGGCGATGGCCTTGACCGTAGCCAGCTTCATTTCCTGATTGATACCGGTCGCGCCGACGTCCAGGGCACCGCGGAAGATGTAGGGAAAGCACAGGACATTGTTGACCTGATTGGGATAGTCCGAGCGGCCGGTGGCGATGATGGCGTCGGGTCTCACCTCGCGGGCCAGATCGGGCATGATTTCCGGCACCGGATTGGCCAGGGCCATGATGATGGGTCGCTCGGCCATCGAACCCAGCAGCTCGGGCTTAAGCACGTTCGGTGCTGACAGACCCAGAAAGATGTCGGCGCCGGGGAGCACTTCGGCCAGGGTGCGGGCTTCGGTGTCGCGGGCATACGGTTGCTTCCAGCGGTCCATGAGTTCCTGGCGGCCCTGGTAGACCACGCCCTTGATATCGGTGACCGTGATGTTCTCGCGCCGCAGTCCCATGTCGACCAGCAGATTGAGGCAGGCCAGGGCGGCGGCGCCCGCGCCCGAGGTAACCAGCTTGACCTCGGCGATGTTCTTGCCGACTACCCGCAGGCCGTTGAGAATGGCCGCGCAGACGATGATGGCGGTGCCGTGCTGATCATCATGAAATACCGGGATGTTCATCTTCTCCCGCAGCGCTTCCTCGATCTCGAAGCATTCGGGGGCCTTGATGTCCTCC
>CAYMHN010000676.1:0-2234 GCA_964390235.1 uncultured Candidatus Competibacteraceae bacterium | reverse complement strand
GAACGGGGAGCGGATCATCCAGCGGCTGGCCGGGCAGGGGGCAGCCGACAGGACCCGACTGCGTGTACTCACGGTGACCGCCGATGGGCAGGGGCAACCCCGGCGGGTGGAACTGATCCACGAAATCCTGCTCCGCAAGGGTATCTGGCCGACGCTGCGCAAGCACCTGGAGGCAAACCGCGAGCGGCACGAACTGCGCCAGTCGCTGGAACAGAGAGCCTTGAACTGGTTGCAGAGCCGTGGTCCGGCCCGCTGGTGGACCGGACTGGCCATGCGTCGCGATCTCAAGCAGGCCCGCCGCATCGCGGCCGATAAACCGGAGATCGCGATTTATCTGCGCCGTAGCCGTCGGACCCATCGCATGGTCAATGCCCTGGCGGTCCTGGCGACCCTGGTGGTCGCGGTTCTGGTGGACACCGGTTATGGTCTGGATCGGCGTGGCCATGACTGGTGGACGGAGCTGAGCGCGGCTGCGCTGTGGGAGCGCATCGGGTTCCGGGGAATCTGGTTGCAGCATCGGTTCAGACTCTGGCAAGGCGATTTTCCCGTACCCGAACTGGTGACGATTCCGGTGGGCGCTTTCCAAATGGGTTCCGCTACATCGTATTGGGAGAATGAACGCCCGGTGCGCGAAGTGACCATAGCCCACGGTTTTCAGCTGGGTCGCTACGAGATCACCTTCGAGCAGTACGATTTCTTCGCCAATGTCACCGATCGCCGCCTGCCCGCCGATGGCGGCTGGGGCCGGGGCGAGCGGCCGGTGATCAATGTCGATTGGCTGGAGGCCGTGGATTACGGCCAATGGCTGTCCGCCCGGACCGGGCAGTACTGTCGGCTACCGAGCGAGGCCGAGTGGGAATATGCCGCGCGGGCTGGCGGTACCGGTGAGTATGGCCTGGGCCCGGGGGGCGTGGAGCTTACCGCCGACAATCTGGACGATTACGCCTGGTACTCGGCGAACGCCGACCGCCGGTCCCGGGTGGTGGGCACCAAGCTGCCCAACGCCTGGGGACTGCACGACATGCACGGCAATGTCTGGGAGTGGGTGCAGGACTGCTGGCATGACGCCTACCGCAACGCCCCGAGTGACGGCTCGGCCTGGGAAGCGGCGGATGGCGGCGACTGCGGCCGCCGCGTGCTGCGCGGAGGTGCCTGGTTCTATGATCCGGATGATCTGCGCGCCACTATCCGCAACTGGTCCCCCCCGGACGCCCGCGGGGCCTTCATCGGCTTCCGGGTGGCGTGCGAGCCCTAGCGCCGATAGGGTTTTGCTGATCTGCCTGCGCCAGATCCTCGAACACCTCGGCCGGGGACAGCTCCAGGCCGACGCTCTCCAGCCACAAGCGGGATGCGCTGTCGCTGCTCTCCAGCAACAGCCAGTGACCCTCGGCGCGACGGTACAGTTCGAGCCTGCGGGTGGCGATATCGACCAGTAGGAATTCTTGCAGGCTGTCCAGCTTGCGGTAGGCGGCGAACTTGTCGCCCCGGTCGAAGGCGGCGGTGGTGTCGGACAGAATCTCGATGACCAAACAGGGGTGTTCGATGAGGTAGTCGGCCTGCCGGTCACGGGCGTCACAGGTGACCATGACATCCGGGTAGAAATAGGCATCGACCGCGGCGATGTGCAGCTTCATGTCGGCGACGAAGGTCTGGTACGACGAGCCTTGCAGGTGCTGGCGCAGGCGGCTTCCCAGGGTCAGGGTCACCACGGCATGCTCGCGGCGCACGCCGACCATGGCGAAGATTTCGCCGTTCAGGTATTCGTGCTTGGTCTCCTGCCCGGCTTCCCAGCGCAGGTAGCTTTCCCGGTCCATGGTGGTGCGCTCCAGCGCGGCGCCCATGCGGACCCTCCCGGATATCGGCCTGCCCGATTCCGAGTATCCAGCCAGAACGGCTCTGTGGTCAAGCCGGCTCGTACAGTTCCAGAAACTTCTCGCGGCTGATCGCGTAGCGGTCGCTGTCGTCGTGGGCATTGCTGACCAGATAATCCCCGGCGTGGTAATGGGTGACGCCTTCCTTGGTGGTCACCGACCCGTCGGCCACGGCCACCTCGGCCCACACCTCGGCGGTCTTGCGATAGCGACCGGGGCCGACTTCCGCGTAAGTCGCGGCGAAGGTGTCGGCGGCCACGGTATAGGTATCGCCCTGATTGCACACCACCCAGTCGCCGGCCTTGCACTGCTGCCAGGCGCCCCACTTGAAGTAGCGGAACCCCTCGGTCTCCAGGTCCAGCC
>CAYMHN010000675.1:0-2236 GCA_964390235.1 uncultured Candidatus Competibacteraceae bacterium | reverse complement strand
TCAGCCCCTGGAACAGGGTGACGCCGACATTGGCCAGGGTGAAATCGATGATCAGGCTGACTCCGACCACCCAGAAACCGATCACCAGGAAAATCGGCACCCCCAGCAGGAACAGCAGGAAGACGCCCGCGGTGGTCAGCGTGATCAGCATGGCTTGATCCATGTCACCCTACTCCATCATCGAGGACTGGAGCTGGAACGGCTCGCCGGCACGGTAGCGACGCCAGTCCAGAAAGAGATTCTGCAAGGCACGAACGACGATCAGGCTCCAGGCCAGCGGGGTGGCCAGGTAAAACCACCACTGCATCACATTGTCCGTACCCGGCACGATGGCGAAGTTGAAGTAGGACAGCTCGACCTGCTGCACGGTGAAGTAGATCACGATCCCGGCGAACACGATCCACAGCACGGCGTCCAGGCACAGGCACAGGAACTGTCCGGTATAGGGCAGACGGTGGCGGATCTCGGTCAGCGCCAGATGGCTGCGCTTGCGGATATTGTACGAGGCCCCGAACCAGGTCACCCAGAGGAACAGCAGGATCGGTATGCTGGTGCTCCAGGGCGCCTGCTGGCTGAACACGAAACGCCGGATCACCTCGACGAAAATGATTCCCGCCATGGTGGCATAGGCCAGCAGGATGACCACTTTCTCGACATTCGCATCCAGCCAGCGCAGGATCGCCAACAGCCAGCGCATTGCCTATCAGGTCTTCCACCAGCGCCGCGGGGGGACGTTGATGGCTGGTAGGTCGGCCGGGATCTCGCGGGCGATGGCGGAAATCTCGGCATAAGTGTCATGGCCACCCGACCAGTTGTCCAGTCGATCACGCCACTGTGCCCAGGGCTCGGGGTTGTGCTCCGGCGAGCACATCTGCCGGGCCTTTTCGAGTTCCGCGTCGGACAGGGTCGCCACCCGCACGCCATGCTCGGCGAACAAGGTGCCGGGCTTCTGCGGATCGGTGCCGCCGACGATGTCGAACAGCGCCGCCTCGTGCATGCCCTGGACATAGACCTGGGCGGTATAGGCCGATTCCATCACCGCGTCCTGGAGGTCGGAACCCAGCCCATCGAACACCGGCAGACTCATTGCGGTGTGTTCGGTGCCGCAGAAGAACTTCAGATCCACGGCCTGCGAGACCACCGGGGTCATCCCGGCATAGGCCACCGCAGCCATCCAGGTTTCGGCGCCGTCGATCAGCCCCTGGCGCAGCCCGTCCAGGGTCTCTTCCCAAGCGATCGGCACCGGGTTGAGATTCATCAGCTCCATGGCGATCCGACCCAGCTGGGTGCCGGTCACCCGGTTCTTGGTCCCGGCGATGTCCTCGACCGAGGTCACCAGCGGTTTGTCGCGCCAGCCCAGACCCAGCATGATGCCGCGCAGCTCGCAGTGGGTGAACAGGAACTGCAGGCGGTGGCGCTGGCGCAAGGGTTCACGCAGCAGCACCTCGCTCTTGGGATGGTAGAAGAAGTGATACTGCGAGGCCCGGCTCGGAAACATATAGGCATAGTCCAGCACGTTCAGATACGGTGCCGCGCCGGCCGAGTTCTGGGTCGAGGCCGAAAAGATGTCGACGATGCCCTGCTGGGTCTTGCTGACGCAGTCGAGCTGACCGCAGATCTGGTTGCTGCCGATGAATTCCACCCGGATCGCACCATCGGTGCGGTCTTCCAGGTCGCGGGCAAAGAACAGCTGGCCGGACTTCTGGATGTCCAGGTTGCGCTCGTTGAAGCCGGAGGCGCCGAACTTGAGCTGGAACCTGGGCTCGTTGGCGTAGCGCCGCTCCTGCGTATGTTCGGCCGCCCGGGCGAGACGGCCGGCGCCGAGCACCCCGGTCATGCCGGCGGCGGCCATCAGGGTGGAGGTCAGTCCGAAGCGGGTGGAGATATTCAGAAAATCGCGACGGGATACGGTTTTCAGCTTTTCGCCGAGCAGATCGCTGCGTTGCATGTTTGCACTCCTCGTTGATGATCCACGTCTCGCTGCCTGGCGGCAGCGTACTGTTCAAGCAAATTTGTATTAATTGAGACGTTAAGTTTCATATTTACAGAGCTTGCTTGGTCTGTCAATCGCAGCGCAATACATTGACAGCATTTTTCGATACTCATAATCTCGTTTTACAATCATTCAAGGAATGCATGGCCGCATGCACTACGACTACATCATTGTCGGCGCCGGCTCGGCGGGCTGCGTGCTGGCCAATCGGCTATCGGCCGACCCCGCGACCCGGGTACTGCT
>CAYMHN010000674.1:0-2237 GCA_964390235.1 uncultured Candidatus Competibacteraceae bacterium | reverse complement strand
TGGTGCCGCGCGCACTGACCCTGCACAATCAGTTGAACGAGCGGGCCCGCGAGGAGGCGGAGCTGTCCATCATCACCCCGGGCAGCTTTCGCAAGCTGGCCGGCGGCGCCCATGTGATCTACGTCGGCGGCATGAGCGACGACGGCCAGCAACTGGAAGAGGTGTTCGTGCGCAGTCTGACCCGGCATGGTCTGGCGGTGACCACGGCCCGCCACGGCAGCCAGCGGATCGATACCGACAGCGGCGCGCGTTACATCATCCTGGAAGACGGCTTCCGTTACGAGAACCGTCCCGCCGACCAGACCTACAACAGCATCCGCTTCGAGCGGCTGACCGCCCGGATCGACAGCATCGATCAAGATGATCGGCCGCAGCGGCACGAGACCCTGGCCAGCCAGGCGCTGCTCGGCAGCGATGATCCGGTGTTGCGGGCCGAATTGCAGACCCGGCTCAGCGGTCCGATCTCGCTGCTGCTGCTGACCCTCATGGCCCCCATGCTGGCCCATGCCAATCCGCGCGAGGGCCGCTATGGGCGGGTATTCGCCGCCCTGCTGATCTACACCATCTATGTCAACCTGCTCAGCGTCGCCCAGGCCTGGTCGGCCCGCGGCGGAGCCTGGTCCGAGCTGGGTTTGTGGGGGGTGCACGCCCTGGCCGTGCTGCTGGCGCTGGGACTGGCCCTGTATCACTACCCGCCCGGTTGGCTGCGACGGCAAGGTTCGCAATGAGCCTGCTGGATCGCTACATCTTCCGCACGGTGCTGGCCACCAGCCTGGTGGTGCTGCTGGTGCTGCTGGTGCTGGACACCTTCTTCAATCTGCTCACCGAACTGGAGGACCTCAGCGCCAGCTACGATCTGGCGGCCATCGTTCGCTACCTGGCGCTGACCCTGCCGAGTCGGGTCTACGAAACCCTGCCGGTCGCCCTGCTGGTGGGCGGTCTGCTGGGCATGGGCACCCTGGCCAGCCACAGCGAGCTGATCGTGATGCGCGGCGCCGGCCGCTCGGTGCTCCGCCTGGTGGCCGCCGCGCTCTCCGCCGGCCTGGTGCTCAGCCTGCTGGTGGCCCTGCTGGGCGAATACATCGCTCCGGAGACCGAGCGCCTGGCCAAGGAGCGCCGCTTCGCCGATCGCGTCGGTCAGGACATCCTGTATCGCGGAGCCGATTTCTGGGTCAGGGATGGCGACTATCTGGTCAGCATCGGTACCGCTCTGCCCGGACCGATACTGGTGAATATCGTCGCCTTCCAGCTGGACCAGCAATCCCAGCTGGAAGCGGTGATCCGGGCCCAGCGGGCGCGTTATCAGGATGGCCGGTGGTTGCTGGAAGGCATCGAGCAACAGCTGATCCGGCCGGAGGCCATCACCCGCACCCTGGTGCCGGAAATCGCCTGGGAGTCGGTCATCACCCCGCAGACCCTGGAGGTATTGACCGCCGATCCGGGCGATCTGGCCATCGGCGAGCTACTGACCTACATCGACTATCTGCGCGACAACGGGCTCGACACCCGCCGCTACGAGCTGTCGTTCTGGACCAAGGTACTGGCCCCGCTAGCCAATCTGTCGATGCTGTTCATCGCCATGCCTTTCGCCTTCAGCCGCCAGCGCAGCATGGGCATGGGCCAGCGGCTGGTGATCGGCATCCTGCTGGGGTTGGCCTTCTACCTGGCCAACCGCATGCTGGGCAATATCGTGCTGCTGTACGGCTTTCCGCCCATCGTCGGCGCCGCCCTGCCGATGCTGCTGTTCTACGCCGTCGGCACGCTGGCGCTGACCCGGCTGCGGTAGCTTGCCACATGGTTCGGCTTACAGGGTAATCACCTGATCCGGCATATTGCCGGCCAGCGCGCCGTAGAGGTCCGGGAAGCAGCCGATGGGCACCCCCTCGAACAGGCGATCGGCGATTTCGCGCTCGTAGCAGCACTGGTCGCAACCCATCAGCAGGATGTTGTGCTTGCGGGCCACGTCCACCAAGCGCTGGCCTATGGGGTTGCCGTCCACCAGGACGTAATTGTTGTCCTCGAAGAAGAACATCCCGACCACCTCGACCCCGTGCCGGCCCTCCTCCAGCTGAGGCAGGACCATCTTGGCCAGGACATAAGAGACGTTGTGGCGCTGGGTGGCGAATAGATAGGCGACTTTCATGGATACTCCCTCGGGTTTTGCGAGTGGATCGCAGCCGCGATGGCGGACTGCAAGGCGATGATGGCCAGCACGGCCCGGTCCTGCTTGTCCGGCG
>CAYMHN010000673.1:0-2237 GCA_964390235.1 uncultured Candidatus Competibacteraceae bacterium | reverse complement strand
ACCTCTTTACCGCCCACGCCCAGCCCGAAAACGCGCAGGCGGTCGAGTTCGGCAGCGGCGGCTGGCTGAACCTCAATGCCACCTATACCTACGAGGTGGTGCATCGCCACCTGCTGGCCGACTATCCGTTCGTCGTGGTCAGGATCGGGTGTCCGCGGCGGACTGAGCCTCACTCCAACCGCGGGCCGGACTCCACCTTCGTCACCTGCCCGCGTACCAGGGTCACGATGCGACTGAAGCGGTGGGTACCGAAGGTGTAGATCCACTCCTCGCGCGGCGGTTCGAGGACCTCGATGCCGGGTCGGTAGCCCGGGTAGCGGTAGGGCGGCAGAATATCGATGCTTTCCGGCGCGCCGCAGATGCCCAGCAGTTCCAGCCGGGAGAGCCCCGGGCGCAGTAGCCTTGGATTGCACGATCTGGCTGGAAACTCCCGATAGCCGGACCCCCCGGTGGCGAACCCGTCGACCCGGTTATTGCGCAGCGTGACGATGCGGACTAGCTGGTTCGGTCCACGGTTGTAATACCAGCGTTCGAAATACTCGACCACCAGGGTGCCGTCCACCACCAGGGTCCGCAGTGGTTCGCGCACGTCCGGCTGGCCGCAGCGCTGTTCCAGAACCAGAGCCCGGTCGCCGCGACTGACGATTCCGCCGTCGCAGCGTACGCCGGTGGAGACGGCCGCGCTTGACCAGGGAAAAGCGAGCAGGGCCAGGATGCCGGCCATCAAGGATTGCTGTCGATGCATTGGACTATCGCCTAAGTGCCACTTCGACCGGGCAGGGTTACGGAAGTGCCGGGTGGGGTCTCGAATGCCGGTAATGGTATCATCGCGCGCTGATTCATTGCGCGAGTGCTACCCATGGGTCCACTGCAAGGTATCCGGATCATCGAGTTCGCCGGCATCGGTCCGGGGCCGTTCGCCGCCATGCTGCTGGCCGACATGGGAGCCGAGGTGCTGCGCATCGAGCGCCAGGGTGCCGGTGCTCTGGAACTCGGCGACCCCGCAAGGGATGTGCTGAACCGCGGCAAGCGGGCGCTGGCCATCGATCTCAAACAGCCGAGCGGTATCGCGGTCGTTTTGCGGTTGCTGGAGCGGGCCGATGGCCTGATCGAGGGCTTCCGGCCGGGGGTGATGGAACGGCTGGGCCTGGGGCCGGAGGTCTGCCTGCAACGCAATCCAAGACTGATCTACGGGCGCGTGACCGGTTGGGGACAGGATGGGCCGCTGGCCAAGACCGCCGGCCATGACCTGAACTACATCGCGCTGAGCGGTGCCCTGCACGCCATGGGTTCGGCCGACCGGCCACCGCCGCCGCCGCTGAATCTGGTCGGCGATTTCGGTGGCGGTGGCATGTTGCTGGCCTTCGGCATGGTCTGCGCCATGCTGGAAACCCGCCAGTCCGGACGCGGGCAGGTCGTCGACGCCGCCATGCTGGATGGCGCGGCGCTGCAGATGGCCATGATTTACGGCCTCAAGGCCATGGGTCTGTGGCGGGCTGATCGTGCCAGCAATTTCCTGGACGGCGCCGCCCATTTCTATGGTTGCTACGAATGCGCGGACGGTCGCTATATCGCCGTGGCGCCGATCGAACCACAGTTTTATCGACTGCTGCTGGAGCGCTGCGGTATCGATGAGCTCGAATTCCAGCAGCAGTGGGCGTCGGCGCGTTGGCCGGCACTGCGCCAGCGACTGGCCGCCGTGTTGCGCCGCAAGACCCGCGACGAATGGTGCCGGCTGCTTGAAGGCGATGCCTGCGTGGCACCGGTGCTAGATCTGCACGAAGCACCGCGCCATCCGCACAATCGGGTGCGGGATACCTTCATCGAGGCCTTCGGAGTCGAGCAGCCGGCCCCGGCGCCGCGCTTCAGCCGCACGATCCCGGAGCAACCGACCCCACCGCCGGTCGGCGAACCGGATACCGAGGACCTGCTGGAAGCCTGGGGAGTGGACGCCGAGCTGCGTGCTGCGCTGCACGGCGAACCCGGTTCCTGAAACTTCCCGCCGCATGCCTGATGCGGTATCGACCAGTTACTGTCCGTAAGGAGTGCCCGTGCAAACCATGATCCGTCTGTTTCTCAACGGTCTCGTTACCTTGGTGCCCATCGCCCTGACCTTGACCATCCTCGTCTGGCTCACCTCCTTCGTCAGCGTCGCCCTCACCTACGTCGTCTCCTACGCGCTTATCCCGAACATCGGCGGCGATCCGTCGCTTTGGTGGAAGCTCTCGACCATCATC
>CAYMHN010000672.1:0-2252 GCA_964390235.1 uncultured Candidatus Competibacteraceae bacterium | reverse complement strand
ACGGCGGCAAACCGGTCGATGTCAGCCGCTGCAACGCGCGCACCCTGCGCCGGCTGCGCACCCAACGCATCGCCATGGTGTTCCAGCAGTTCGCCCTGCTGCCCTGGCGCACGGTCGCCGAGAACGTCGGCTTCGGCCTGGAACTGAGCGGCATGCGTCGCGCCAAGCGCGAGCAGGTGGTGCGCGACAAGCTGGAATTGGTCGGCCTGAGCAGCTGGGCGAACAAGTACGCCCATGAGCTGTCCGGCGGCATGCAGCAGCGGGTCGGTCTGGCCCGGGCCTTCGCCACCGATGCCGACATCCTGCTGATGGACGAGCCGTTCAGCGCGCTCGACCCGCTGATCCGCGGCAAGCTGCAAGACGAGTTGCTGGACTTGCAGCGCTCGTTGAGGAAAACCATCGTGTTCGTCAGCCACGACCTGGACGAGGCGCTCAAGATCGGCACCCATATCGCCATCATGGAAGGCGGCAGGGTGGTGCAGTACGGCGAACCGGAGCAGATCGTGCTCAATCCGGCCAGCGATTACGTGGCCGAGTTCGTCGCCCACATGAACCCGCTCAATGTGCTCAAGGGCGGTTCGCTGATGACCGCCGCCGGGGACCTGGCGCGCGACGGCAATCGGGTGCTGCTGGACCAGGAGGGACGGGTACGGCTGAAGCTGGATTCCGCCGGCTGCCCGGTTGGCGTCAGTCTGGATGAGCGACCCGGCAGCCTAGTGGATTACCAACCGGGCCGGGGTTTGGACGGCATAGCCCGCGGGGCCGTGATCGTCGCCTCCACCGAGCTGACCCTGCGCTCGGCCATCGAACTGCGCCAGGCCAGCGGTCATCCGGTGGTGCTGGTCGAGGACGGCCGCCTGGCCGGGGTCTGTGGCGACGAGGAGATCTACCGGGGCCTGCTGCGCCAGAGCCGGGCCGAGAACCCATAGACGAGGACAGAAGATGAAAGCATCCGATTTGCTGGTGGAGTGCCTGGAACGGGAAGGCGTGGAACTGATCTTTGCCCTGCCCGGCGAGGAAAACCTGGACCTGCTCGACTCCCTGTCGCGCTCGTCGATCCGGCTGGTGCTGACCCGCCATGAGCAGGCCGCCGGCTTCATGGCCGCCACTTACGGGCGGTTGACCGGCAAGGCCGGGGTCTGTCTGGCCACCCTGGGTCCCGGCGCCACCAATTTCGTCACCGCCGCGGCCTATGCCCAGCTCGGTGGCATGCCGATGCTGATGATCACCGGCCAGAAGCCGATCAAGCGCAGCAAGCAGGGCCAGTTCCAGATCGTCAACGTGGTCGACATGATGTCGCCGGTGACCAAGTACGCCCAGCAGATCGTCAGCGGCGACAATATCCCTTCGCGGGTGCGCGAGGCCATCCGCCTGGCCGAGGAGGAACGCCCCGGTGCGACCCTGCTGGAGCTGCCCGAGGACATCGCCCACGAGACCACCGAAGTCCGGCCCCTGCCGGCCAGCCTGGTGCGCCGCCCGATCACCGAGGATCGGGCCCTGGAGCGCGCCCTGGAATTGCTGAACGCCGCCCGCCGTCCGGTGCTGGTGATCGGCGCGGCCGCCAACCGCAAGCGCTGCGCCCGCATGCTGCGCGCCTTCGTCGAGAAGCAGGGTATGCCGTTCATCACCACCCAGATGGGCAAGGGCGTGGTCGACGAGACCCACCCGCTGTTCCTGGGCAACGCCGCGCTGTCCGACGGCGACTTCCCGCACCGGGTGATCGAGGAGGCCGATCTGATCCTCAACGTCGGCCACGACGTGATCGAGAAGCCGCCGTTCTTCATGCAGACCGGGCGGCGCGAGGTGATCCACGTCAATTTCAGCTCGGCCGTGGTCGATGCGGTGTATTTTCCGCAGACCGAACTGGTGGGCGACATCGCCAACACCGTGTGGCGGCTCAACGAGCGTCTGGAGCCGGGCGCCGACTGGGATTTCAGCTTCGCTCTCAGGGTGCGCGACGCCTTTCAGTCCCATCGCCAGGAGCATGCCGAGGACGCGCGCTTCCCGCTATTGCCGCAGCGGCTGGTGGCCGGGGTGCGCGCGGTGATGCCGGACGACGGCATCATCGCCCTGGACAACGGCATGTACAAGCTCTGGTTCGCCCGCCATTACCCGGCGCGCTACCCCAATACCGTGCTGCTGGACAATGCCCTGGCCAGCATGGGCGCGGGCTTGCCCTCGGCCATGGCCGCCCGGCTGGTGCAACCGGATACGCCGGTGATGGCCATCTGCGGCGACGGCGGCTTCATGAT
>CAYMHN010000671.1:0-2256 GCA_964390235.1 uncultured Candidatus Competibacteraceae bacterium | reverse complement strand
AGCCATTCGCCGTAACCCAGACCGGTTTCGATGGCGTGACCGAAGGTATGGCCCAGATTGAGCAGCGCCCGCACTCCGCCCTCGCGCTCGTCGGCGCTGACGATCTCGGCCTTGTTGCGGCAGGACCGGGCGATGGCATGGGCCAGACTGTCCGGGTCGCGCGCCAGCAGGGCATCGAGGTTGGCTTCCAGCCAGGCGAGGAAATCGGCGTCGCGGATCAGGCCGTACTTGATGACCTCGGCCAGACCGGCGCTCAGTTCGCGGTCCGGCAGGGTGGCCAGGGTATCGGTATCGGCCAGCACGCAACGCGGTTGATGGAAAGCGCCGATCATGTTCTTGCCGCGCGGATGGTTGACCGCGGTCTTGCCGCCCACCGAGGAATCGACCTGGGCCAGCAGGGTGGTCGGCAGCTGGATGTAGTTCACCCCGCGCTGGTAGCTGGCGGCGGCGAAACCGGTCAGGTCGCCGACCACGCCGCCGCCCAGGGCCAGCAGCGTGCAGCGGCGGTCGAAGCGCTGCTCCAGCAGCACGTCGAAAATGCCCTCCAGGGTGGCCAGGGTCTTGTGCTGCTCGCCGTCCGGCAACACGGCGGTCGCCGTTTGCAGCCCGTCCAGGGCGGTTTGCAGCGGTTCCAGGTACAGCGGCGCCAGGGTGCTATTGGTCACGATCAACACCTGGCGGCCGGGGATATGGCGGCGCAGTAGTTCGGCCCGACCCAGTAGGCCGGCGCCGATGTGGATCGGGTAGCTGCGCTCGCCGAGATCGACGGTAAGGGTATGCATGGTTATTCTATCGGTAGGAATCGATCACCAAGAATCATCCTAGCAGCTCAGGCATCGCAGCGCACCGGTTCCAGCCGATGCAGAATCCGCGCCACCACCTCGCGCGCCTGGCAACCGTCGGTGCGGATCACCCAGTCGGCGATCTCCCGGTACAGCGGATCGCGGATCTCCAGCAGCTGCGCCAGCCGGGCGCGTGGGTCGGCGGTCTGCAACAAGGGGCGGTTGCGATCCTGGCCGACCCGGCGCAGTTGTTCGCTGACCGAGGCGCGCAGGTAGATGACCCGGCCGCTGTCGGCCAGAATCCGGCGATTGTCCGGGTCCAGCACCGCGCCGCCGCCGGTGGCCAGCACGATGCCGGAGCGCTGCGCCAGCTCGGCGATGGCGGCTTTCTCCCGCTGCCGGAACCCGGCCTCGCCTTCCACTTCGAAGATCAGCGGGATGCCGACCCCGCAGCGCCGCTCGATCTCGCAATCGACGTCGATGAATTCCCGTCCCAGGGCCGCGGCCAGTCGCCGCCCGACGGTGCTTTTACCGGCACCCATGGGGCCGACCAGGATGAGATTGTCTTGGGACACGCGCGCGTGGGTCGATAAGGTTACGGCAAGTTTAATCGACCCGTTCGGAGATGACTATCCTGTCGATACGGTGGTGCGGTCGCCTAAACATTCAGCACGCCATGCCCGTATTTGTCCGCGAGGTAGCGGATCAGTCGGCGCTCCTCGGGGCACAGCCGCTCGACGTCCACATGCCGCCATTCGCGCTCGTAGAGGGCGAATGCTTCGGCTTCATCGATGCGATCCGTGTGCAGCTGCCAGGCCAGCAGACGCAGATTGGGGTAGCGGGCGAGTTCGATCATGGCCATGAAACATAGCATAACGCTGCTCCTGCGCCGTCATGCGGGTTTCCAGGTGCCCGACGCGCTCGCGGATATCGTCAAGCTTGGTATCCATCAAGCGCAACTGACGCAGGATCAAGTTGTCCGGTTCGCTCATCACCGCCTCCATTCATATGACTTGCACTACACTACTATCTCCGCTCGGTGCGCACAAGAAGCCACCATACCGGCAGCAAGAATGCAGGATGCGGTGGAAACCGCATCGATCGCGTGCATTCATCCCATGCATCTCGACCGATGCGGTTCGTGCCTCA
This sequence comes from uncultured Candidatus Competibacteraceae bacterium, assembly GCA_964390235.1. Classification (GTDB taxonomy): domain Bacteria; phylum Pseudomonadota; class Gammaproteobacteria; order Competibacterales; family Competibacteraceae; genus CAYMHN01. Next base: position 325 of record CAYMHN010000671.1, on the reverse strand, counting down.
CCGCATCCTACCCGTGCTCAGGGAGCGACCACTGTCACCGAGGCACTGCTGGGCGCACCCACCGTATAGCCCGTACCCGGTGCCAGGGTCGCGGTGATGATATCACCGTCAGCTGCAGTGTTACTGGCCGTGACCGCGAAACTCCCCACACTCGAACCGGCGTTGATCGTGACGCTACCGGCTGCCGGACTACCCGGTCCGGAAACCGTGAACTGGACCGCGGTATTCGCCGTCGCTGGTGCGCTCAATTGGACAATGAAATTCACCGGTCCACCGGGAGCCACCGTACCCACCTGCGCGCTAATGCTCGCCGTGGGTGGCGGCG